>DAINOY010000018.1:0-12650 GCA_036743735.1 Chloroflexota bacterium | reverse complement strand
GAAGCCACGGTTCGTGATCGCCATGCCGTCCCAGCGGTCAGCCTCGGAGCGGATCCGGTCGCGGTACGCGGCATCCTGCATGTTGAACAGCTGCGGGCTGACGGCCGCCACGATCCGGACGTTGAGGCCGCGGCGGTCGAGCTCAGGCAGCACCTTCACGACGTTCGCGGTCGTGACGGTGCCCTGCACGTAGACCGTCCCGGCCGACGGGCTGCCCTCGGCCGCATCGCGCACCAGGTACGCGCCGCGTGCCGCGTCCCAGTGCGGCGCCATGCCCAGCGCCGCGCGGTCGGGGATCTCGATCGCGGGCCGGGTGAGATGCAGGGCCACGATCGGGACGTCGGTCGCGAGCGCAGCCCCGAGCAGCACCGGGACCTCGTTGTACTCCCACGGATGCAGGTCGATGACGTGGCCCTCGGGGAAGAGCTGCGTGACGCCCGGGGAGAAGACTCCGAAGTGCGTCCGCGAATCCTCGGCCGTCTCCGGTCCGGAGTGGCCGGCAATCCACAGGACCTTTCCGACCTTCAGCTCGGTGTCCTGCGCGAGCTGGCTGAAGAGGCGCATCGGACCGTACTTGAGGTAGGAGAACGAGCCGTAGGTCGAGCATGCGCCCCAGAAGCCGTTGAACGACCGCATCGGGTCGGGCGAGAGGTTGACGGTGGCGAGGCCGACCATCAGCCCCGCGTTCGTGAATTCGGTGATCTGCTGCGGCAGCAGGGCGCCGCGCGGATTGCTGTCGCGGTTGTACCAGCCCCAGCCCGGCGCGCCGTCGAAGTCCTTCGCGAACCCGGCGATATTCGTCGACTCGGCGAGGTCCGCCGAGCAGGCGATGACGAGCGGGCGGCCGTACTCCTGCTTCGCGAACGTGTTGACCCACGCACCCCAGGTCGCGAGCGCCGCACGGTTCGGCGCCTTCTCTCCCGCCGGCTTCCAGACCGATGCCGGATAGTTGCGGTAATCGGTGATGCGCGGGTCGCTGAAGATCGCCCCGTCGTCGGTCAGGTTGAACCCATCGACCGCGTCCGGCACGGACCCAGCGATCTCGACCAGCCGGTCGCTGATCGCGTCGATGAGCCCGGGGTGCTCGCGCAGCACACTCATCGCCACCCGGAAGTTCGCACGCGCCTGCTCGTCTCGCGCGCCGAGGTCCTCGGGCGCCGGCTCGTCAACACCGACGTACTGCACGCCGTGGCGCGCCATGAACGCCTTACGGACCGCCCAGAACGGCTCGGAGTTCATGGCATGCGGTGAGCCGTGGCTCTTGTTGTCGTACTTCCCGTAGCCGCGCCCCTTTCGCGTGCGGAACCACGCCACCGAAGGACGCTGCTGCGGATTGTCGCCGCGGGCCGCCTCGAGCACGGCGCGGGTCACGGGCGCCCACTCGGAGCCGTCCATCGTGCCGGTGACGCGCCAGTCGTACGCCCCGAACCAGGTCTCCGGCGTGCCGGGCACGACGCTCGAGATCGCCGGATCGTCGATGCCAAAGTCGTTCCAATCGATGAGGAACACGAGGTTGCCGAGTCCCAGGCCCCACGCGCTGTTGCGCGTTTCGTGGCTCGCGCCCGGCGTCAGGCCGCCCTCGCCCTCGACCACGAAGACCTTGACCTCGTCGGCACCGGCGAGCTTCAGGGCGACGGCCTCGCCCGCCGCTGGCGGCATGCCGTGTCCGGACGGTCCGGTGTTGAACTTCAGGAAGAGCGTCTTGCCCTCCATCTCGGCGTGGCCGGGCAGGCCGCCGCGATGGCGCAGGCCCAGGAGGTCCTCCCACGTCAATGCCCAGCGCCCGTCGTCCGGGAACGCGAACTCGTCGCGCGCCTCACGCTCGTGGCGGGCGCGCATTACCTCGTTCAGGACCGCGAGCGTGCAGTAGACGAGCGGCACGGTGTGACCGGCGGAAAGGACGAACCGATCGCCGAACGGCAGCCAGGGCCTGCGGAGGTCCCAGCGCATGGCCCCGGAGAGCAGCAGCGACAGCAGCAGATGGACCTTCGAACGCGAGCCGCCCGGGTGCCCGGACTGGCGGTAGTTGAGCGTCAGGTCGATCGCCTCGTCGATGACATCCTTCACGACCTCCCAGTGCTCGAACGACGTCGAAGCGCGCTCGTAGAGCGCATCGACGCGATCCTCGACGACGGTCACGACGCGGCACCGACCAGCTTGCCGGTGCGTTCCAGCGCGCCGAGCGAATCGCCGATGCGCTCCAGGGCTGCCAGCAGGTTCTCGCGCGAGTTGGCATACGAGAGGCGCAGGTAGCCCTCGCCGTGGCGACCGAACGCGGTGCCGGCCAGGCAGCACACCCCGGCGTCGTAGAGCAGGTGATCGGCGATCTCGGCGCTCGAGCGACCGAAGGAGGTCACGTTCGGGAAGGCGTAGAAGGCACCGTGCGGGGTGCCGCAGCTGACGCCCGGGATCCGGTTGAGCCCGTCGATGACGAGCGAGCGGCGGGCGATGAACTCCTCGCGGAACGCGTCGGCATCGGTCTGTGGGCCGGTCAGGGCTGCGACGGCACCGGCCTGCGCGAAGGCGTTGGTGCACGAGACGCTGTTGATGATGAGCCGGCTGAAGGGCAGGACGAGCGACTCGGGCAGGATGCCGTAGCCAAGTCGCCAGCCGGTCATCGCGTAGGTCTTGCTGAACCCGTCCAGGGTGATCGTGCGCTCGGCCATGCCCGGCAGCGTCGCGATGCTGACCGGCTCGCCCTCGTACTGGAGGCGCCCGTAGATCTCGTCGGCGAGCACGATGAGATCCCGCTCGACGGCGATCTCGGCGATGGCCGCGATGTCGGCATCGGTGAGTACCGAGCCGGTCGGGTTCTGGGGCGAGTTGATGACGATGAGCCGCGTCCGCTCGGTGACGAGCGAGCGGATCTCCTCGACATCCATGCGGAACTCGTTCGCCTCGCGCAGTGGCGCCGCCACCGCGGTCGCGCCGACGTAGCGGATCATCGATTCGTAGATCGGGAACCCGGGGTTCGGGTAGATCGCCTCGTCGCCCTCGTCGAGGAGCGCGAGCATCGCGTAGAACATGATCGGCTTGGCCCCCGGCGTCACCACGACCCGATCCGGGCTCGTCTCGATCCCCTTATGCCTTCGCACCTCGGCGGTGATCGCCTCGCGCAGCTCGGGGATGCCGGTGCTGGCGGTGTAATGGGTCATTCCGTCCTCGAGGAGCGCCCGCGCGGCGGCCTCGCTGATGTGGCGTGGCGTGTCGAAGTCGGGCTCGCCGATCTCGAGGTGGATCACGTCCCGACCGGTCGCCTCGAGGGCACGCGCCCGGGCGGCTGCCTCGAAGGCCGTCTCGGTGCCGATCCGCTCCATGCGCGCAGCGAGTCTCATGCGTCCTGCCTCAGGGTGGTCTAGGCGGGTAAGTGTACCGATGCCGCCGCTCCCGCGGCCTTGAGTCCGCCACGGGCGAGCGGCCGCAGGATGGACCAGCCGGCCTGAGCCTGGTACCGATGCGGCAGCACCATCGGTCCATGCGGGCCTGGGTGCGTTGGGTTGGTATACTTTGCGAAGCGTTCCACCCATCCGCACGTCCCGCGCTCGGGGACGAGGAGAATCGACAGCACTCATGACGATGTCAGAGACGACCCCCGAGGTCACCACAGCTCCCATCGTGACTGGCGAGCCGCTCGTCACCCTGACCGATGCCGCTGCGGCAAAGGTCGTCGAGCTTCGCTCCCGCGAGGGCCAGGCCGATGCCGGCCTGCGGCTCTTCGTGAAGAGCGGTGGCTGCTCCGGCTACAGCTACGGCCTGGCGTTCGACCCGAACGTCAACGAGGGCGATCTCGTGGAGACGCACGGCGACGTGCGCGTGATCATCGACCAGTTCAGCCGGCAGCACGTCGACGGCGCCGAGATCGATTACGTCGACTCGCTCATGGGCTCCGGCTTCGCGATCAACAACCCGAACGCGGTCAGCAGCTGTGCCTGCGGCTCGTCGTTCAACACCGATGGCTCCCCCGCCCGCGCCGGCGGCTGCCACTGACCACTCGCCTTCCTGGCGACCCGAAGCCCCGGCAGATGTGCCGGGGCTTCTTCGTGTCCTGCGGGATGCGGGCGCTACTCGCCCGAGTCGTCGCCCTCAAAGAAGCTCGCTCCGACGCTCACCGTCTCTCGATCCGCCCCGCCGAGCGAGGCCGGCAGTGGCCTGGCCAGCGGCACCGGGGTGACGTGGCGCTCGACGACCGCGCGCGTCCCGGCGATGCCGAGCTCGTCGAAGAGCTGACCGAACTTCGCGCGCAGGTTCGCGGCGATCGTCTCGGCGGCATCCGCGGGCAGCGACCAGAGCTGACGCTTGAACGGCCCGATCGCCTTCTTGCGCGACTTGTAGAGGAACTGGTCCTCCGTCTGGTCGGGCGTGCGCTCGTCGGCGCTGTTGACCCGGACCCAGTCCATCATCTCCGCCCGCAGCTCATCGGGCAGTCCGCCGGCGTCGTACAGGATGTTCTGGAACCCGGTGGCGAGATGGATCTCGGCGGTGCCGTGCTCCGGGAAATGGTTGAACAGCTCGTCGGGCAGGGTCGAGGCGCCGTGCTGGACCGCGCCCGCCATGCCGTACTCCTCGCGAGCCACGCGTGACAGCCGGTCGAGCGTGTCGAAATCGAGCTTCACCTCGGCCACGCCACCATCGGGCAGCGGGACACCGCCGTGCGAGGTGCCGGTCTGGATGCTCACCTTCGAGAGTCCCGTGATCTCGGGCCCGAGCGCCGAGCGGTACTCGTCGAGGTACGCGCGCAGCTCTTCCTCGGTGCTGTTCTCCTTGCCAACCTCGCCGATCTCGCCGCCGATGCTGATCGTCACACCGTCGGGCTGGAGGGAGCGGACCACACGCGTCAGCTCGGCACTGTTCGTCGCGTTCACACGCTGCTGGTCGGCGACGGTCGGCAGCGACAGGTCGACGAGCGTGCTGCTGTCGATGTCGATGTTCAGGAAGCCTGCGGCGATCGCCTCACGCGTCAGGTCGCGCAGCCCGGCCATCTCGGTCTCGGGGTCGGCGACCCACTTCTTCGCGTTGAACTGGAAATGGTCGCCCTGGAGGAAGACCGGCGTGCGCCAGCCCTCGCGGATCGCGGCCGCCAGGATGACCGCGGTGTACTCGGCCGGACGCTGGTCGGTGTAGGCCATCTCGCTCTTCGCGATCTCGAACACGACCGCCGCCGCGTCGCGCTCGAGGGCCGCGCGGAACGCCTGCCGGGCGGTGAGGTAGGTCGCGGCACGGACGTTGATGGCCGGCACCGTGAAGGCCGTGGCCGGAACCTCGCCCCGCCCGCGCGCCATGTACAGCTCGTGGATCGACGCAGATCCGCAGCCGAGCGCCTGGCTCGCGGCCCAGATCAGCCAGCGTGCCGCGTCTCGGGTCCACTCGTCCTCAGCGAACACGGCATCCCAGGCGAGCGCGTCGACCTGCTCGTCTCGAAATCGCTGCGGGTCGGTGATGTCGAGCGCGGTGCCGCGGATCTGCGCGACCGGCTCCAGGCGGCGGAGGATCGCATCGGCCGAGACGTCGTTCATCGGGTCACTCCTTCAGGGGCGGAGCTCAATGCTACCGAAGCAGCGAGACGAGGGTGAACGCGAGCAAGGGCGCGACGAGCAGCCCGAGCGCCGCGACGAGGAGATACCAGTCCCGGGCAGCGCGTGCGTCGGCCACTCCGCGACGTCGCAGGCCGGTGACCCAGACCAGCACCGCGCTCAGGCCGGCGACGTACAGGACGGCGGCCAGGCCGATGACGCCGACGGCGAACGGACGCACCGCGACGCAGTCGCCGAATGCGAGTGGGCCACCCGGAGGACACGGCGCGGTCAACTCGAGCCCGATGACGGCTGCCGCGGTCGCCAGGATGACGGCCGACCAGACGAGGTGGCCGATGAGCGGAATGCCGCGGAACGCGTTGCTAGGAGGCGGCGTAACCGGCCGAGGCACGTGCCGCCGCCTCGGCGTCCTGACGGGTGATGCGCCTGAACTCGAAGAAGAGGTAGACCAGCGCCGCCGCGCCGATGCCGGCGACGAGCATCCCGAAGGCGATCGCCGGCAGCGTGATCACCGGCGTCGGGATGAAGGTCCCGCCGGCCAGGTTGAAGGCGAGGAGCGGGATGAGCAGGAGGAGGATGAGCAGCAGGTTGAGAAAGAGGAAGACGCGCAGGAGCGTCCAGCCCGGGCCGCTGCGCCCGCGCGAGTACTGCGCGAGCAGGCCCAGCACGATGATCAGCGTGAAATTGCCACCGCCGATGACCGCCGCGAGGAGGAATCCGACATCGTCGCTGAACTTGAGGATGTACTGCGTCGAGAGGTAGTAGACGTAGTTCGGGATGTAGGTGAGCAGGAAGTAGACGAAGAGGAACAGCGGCACGCCCTTGAGCAGGGCGACGACCCACGTCTCGCGCCCGAAGAGCAGCCAGCTCATGAACTCGTCGATGAGGCCGACTCCCTGGCCGAAACGGCCCGGGCGACGTGAGGTGAGGTAGGGCGTCGTCATCGGTCCTTACTCCACCTGTGTCAACAGGAACGTGATGAGGGCCTGGAGGCGATCCGCACTGAGCGAGGACTCGGGGAAGGGCGGCATCCCCGTGGCCGTGCCGTCGTTGTAGTTCGTCGACGAATCCCGGATCCAGGCCTCGAGGAAGGCGCGCGGGTCCGCCGCGTAGTCGGCCTCCGCCTTGGCCTCCTGCGAGATGGGGTTCGGCAGCTCTCCCGACAGCGAGGCGCCGATGTTCGTCAGCGCAGGTCCGACGCCGCCCTCCAGGTTGGCGCCGTGGCAGCCCTGGCAGCCGGCCTCCTGGTAGACGAGCTGCCCGGCCTCCGGCGTGTCCTCGACCGGCGGCTGCGATTGCGAGGCCGTCTCGGTGGCCCAGCCCTCGACCAGGCCAGCCAGCGCCTGGATCTGCTGCTCGTTGAGCGGACCGCCGTCCTTGTAGCTCCACTTGGGCATCTGCGAGTTCACGTTGCCCGACACGACGACGCCGCCGTGCCGGATGACCAGCTCGACGTACTTGGGGTTCACCTTGAGCTTCTCGGCGATCGAGGCGGAGTGGAGGTTCGGACCGATCGGCGTGTTGTTCGCGCCATCGCCACCGGTGCCGTCGGGACCGTGACACTGCGCGCAGTTCGCGGTGAACGGCACCTCGTCGGTCGCCTCGCCGAAGAGCTCGAGGGCGTACTCCTCCTCGGTCTGCCCCTGGGCGGCCAGTTCGGACCCGAGGCGGCCCGAATCGGTGAGCCAGTAGAACATCGTGAACAGCGCCAGCGCCGAGACCACGATGACACCGAGCGTCTTCAGTCGCATCTGGTGCTCAACCGATGCAGTGCGGCATGTCGGTCGGCCCGCGGTCGTCGAACGTCACCGTTCCGACCGGCGCGCCGTCGATCTTCTCGGCGGTGTTGACGACGTAGGCGCCGCTCTCGAGGGTCATCGGGAAGCGGTCGAGGCCGCGCGGTGCGGGTCCGTCGCGCTTCTCGCCCAGGACCGTGTACTTGCTGCCGTGGCAGAGGCACTCGAACCACTTGCTCGCGTCGCACAGCTGCGGGACCTGGCAGCCCAGGTGCGGACACTTGCGCCAGAAGGCAAGGACCGAATGGTCGGCCACCGCCAGGTCCTCGCCCAGGTCACCGCCGGGATCCTCGACCACCTGGTTCGTCCCCTCGACCAGGCTCTTGGCGGCCGGCACGTTGACGATGAACAGGTTGGCCGGCTGGTAAATGTAGGGCAGGCCGTTCTTCCATTGCGGCTCGGCGTTATTGATGTCGGCGGCCGCGCCGATGGCGATCGCCGCGCCGAGGCCCTCGCGCAGGTTCGGCCACAGGAAGGCGAGCGTGCCGCCGAGGAACTCCAGCGAGAGGATGCCCACACCGACGCCGAGCATGCGACGCATGAAGCCGCGCCGCGACATCTCGCCGACGCGCGGTCCGGGGACCGCGCCATACGAAGGCTGCTGGCTCATAGCGTGAAGAAGATCCCGTTCCACGGCCAGACCCAGTTCCAGCCTGGGCCGCGGAAGAAGGAGCCGATGAGCGTGACGAGGATCCCGCCGATCATCAGGCACAGGAAGAAGACCCACATCAGCTTGCGGTCGCGCGCCGCCTTGTACGGACTGCGATCGATGAACGGCACGAGGGCCAGGCCGACGAGGTAGAGCGTCGGGACGAGGACGCCGGCGACGGTCGCGTTGAAGTAGCTGAGGATCTCCTGCAGGCCCAGGAAGTACCACGGCGCCTTCGCGACGTGCGGGGTGGCCGCGGGGTTCGCCATCTCCTCGAGCGGCGCCTTGATGAAGAACGAGGCAACGACGAGCAGGACCATGACCAGCGCCGCCATGAGGAACTCGGCGCGCAGCAGGTGCGGCCAGGTCAGCACGGTCTCATCCGGCCGCTTGTCGACGCGGACCATCGACTCCTGCTTGACGTAGGCGAGGAGGCGGAAGCGCTCGGTGCCGGCCACGCCCGGCGGACCGGGCAGCTTGGGCCCGGGCAGCGTCGTCTCGCGCGGCTCGACCGGCGCCGGCGCCTGGGTCGGCGCGTTCTTGTCGGCGGTGGCGTTGGGGCGCTTCTCGATCGTCATCGGTCGATCCTCATACCGGTCCGCTGATCCCGCCGTCCTTCCGGATGCGCCAGAAGTGGACGATCATGAAGATCGCGGCGACGAGCGGCAGCGCGATCACGTGGAGAACGTAGAAGCGCAGCAGCGTGTTCTGCCCGACCTCGATCCCGCCAAGCAGGAAGAAGCTCGACTCCGAGCCGAGGAGCGGCGCGTACTGCGCCATCTGGGTCCCGACGGTGATGGCCCAGAAGGCGATCTGGTCCCACGGCAGCAGGTAGCCGGTGAAGCTGAGCAGCAGGGTCAGCAGCAGCAGCACGACGCCGACGACCCAGTTGAACTCGCGCGGCGGCTTGTAGGCGCCGTGGTAGAAGACGCGGACCATGTGCAGGAAGACGGTCAGCACCATGAGGTGCGCGCCCCAGCGGTGCATGTTGCGCACGAGGTCCCCGAAGGCGACGGAGCTGCTGATGGCCTGGATGTCCTGGTAGGCGCGCGACACCGATGGCACGTAAAAGAACATCAGGTAGAGCCCGGTGATCGTCAGGACGAGGAACAGGAAGAAGCTCGTCCCGCCCAGGCAGAACGTGTACGTGTAGCGCACCGCGTGACGCTTCACGCGCACCGGGTGCAGGTGCAGGAAGACGTTGTTCATTACCGCCAGCGCACGGGTGCGGCTGGTGGTGGGGTAGGGCTGGCGGAACAGGGAGCGCCACAGGTTGGTCTCCTTCACCGCGCGCACGACGTCGCCGGGGCCGGGCAGGAAGCTCATCGGTCCACCTGCCGACCGGCCTGCTGGCCGATCTGCCCCAGCACGTTGTCCTTGTAGCTCTCCAACAGAACCTTCCCGTCAGGCGTGAACCGCTCGAGCTCGAGCCGGTCCATGGTGATGCAGTTCGTCGGACACCGTTCGACGCACAGGTTGCAGCGGATGCACCGCTCCTCGTCGATGACCATCGCGATGCCGCGCGGCCACGATTGGAAGAGATCGATCTCCGGGTCGTCGCCCCCCACCTGCGCCTTGTCGATCATGTAGATCACGCCCTCGGGGCAGACGTCGGCGCAGAGTCCGCACAGGATACAGCGCGGACCGTCGATGTTGATGTTGTGGTTGCACTGGAGGCAGCGGCTGCCCTCGGTGATGGCGCCTCGCGTGTCGTACCCGACCTCGACCAGCGACGTGAAGTCACGGCGCAGCTCGGGCGGCGCCATGGGGATCTCCTGCCGTCGGGTCGCCTCGTAGAAGCGCGGCATGTCGTGGTCGAGGGCCTGGGTGATCGTGGCGCGGTTGATGACCGGCAGCTCTGCGAGCTCGTCGCCGCGCACGCCGGCCAGCCAACGGTCCACGGCGCGCGCGCAGCGCCGGCCCAGCCCCGCCGACTCGATGATCGTGGCCGGCCCGGTGATGAAGTCGCCGACCGCGAAGATCCCCTCGATGTTCGTGCCGAACGTGTTCGTGTTGACGACCACTCGACCGCGGTTGAACTCGAACTTCAGCTCGTTCATCGGCCGGCCGGACGCGTCCTTGGGCGTCGTGCCGTTCAGCGGCGCCGAGCGCCAGGAGGAGAGCGAGCCGCCCTCGACCACGGTGCGCGTGTCGGTCACGCCGACGTGCCGGTTCAGGACCGCGCCGAACTCACCGAGGACGTTGTTATCCGACGCCTGGCTGGTGCACGGGATGACCATGTCGCACGGGATCACGAACTCGCTGCCGGGGATGTTCTCCGGCGCACGGCGGCCGGTGGCGTCCGGCGGCCCGAGCCGGGTGCGGACGAACTTCATGCCGTTGACGTGGCCCTGCTCGTCGGCAAGCACCTCGACCGGCTGGCTGAAGTACTCGAACTTCACGCCCTCGAAACGGGTCTCGTGCTGCTCCTCCTCGTCGACCACCATCTCGTCGGGTCCGCGGCGGTACACGATCGTCGAGGTCCGGGCGCCGAGGCGCAGCGCGGTGCGCGAGGAGTCCATGGCGGTGTAGCCGCCACCGACGACGACGACGTCCTTGCCGACCCACTGCTCCTGGCCGAGGTTCGCGCGCTTCAGGAAGTCGACGCCGTAGATCACACCGTCGAGCTCCTCGCCGGGAACGTTCATGGCCACCGGGTACATGCAGCCGGTGGCCACGATCACCGAATCGTGGCGTTCCTTCAGCTGCTCGAGGGTGATGTCACGCCCGATCTCGACGTTGTAGTGGAACTCGACACCGTGCTTGGCGACCCAGTTCACGTCGAGCTCGATGACGTCGCGCGGCAGGCGGAAGGCAGGGACACCGATGAGCGTCGTCCCGCCACCGGATGGCAGCGCCTCGTAGATGTGCACCTCGTGGCCCCAGCTGGCCAGCTCCTTGGCGGCAGACAGGCCCGCGGGACCGGCGCCGATGATCGCCACCGAGCGCCCGGTGGGCTGCCCGACCACGATGTTGTCGGGCATGTTGTTGCCGTAATGCCAGTCGACGAGGAAGCGCTTCATGGCGCGGATGGCGAGCGGCTTGTCGATGTCGGCCCGGCGACATGCCTTCTCGCACGGGGCGGAGCACACGTAGCCGCAGATCGCCGCCACCGGGTTCGGGTCGCGGGCCAGGATGTAGCCCTCTTCGAAGCGGCCTTCCGCGGCCAGCATGAGGTAGCCGCGGCAGTTCGTATTGACCGGGCAGCCTTCCTGGCATTCGATGTTGCACTGAAGCCAGTCGACGCCGACCTCGGCGGTCTGGAACCTCAGCGGTATCGCGGTATCAGAGATCACGGCGTCGGTTGTCGCTCACGATCGAATCCCATGCGGACGCAGACGGTGGCAAGGAGCGGCAGGTCGATGCTACCTGCTCGCGAGCGTGGCGCGCAACACGGACCGGGTTCGGCTCAGCCACCGAAGTGCGCCGCCATCACCTGTCGCACGAGCGGTGCCGCGTTCGCGCCGCCGGTGGACAGGGGGACCTGGACCAGGACGGTGGCCACCGCGATCGAGGGGTCGAATGCGGGCGCGAAGGCCGGGAACCACGAGTCGGGGTCCGGACCGCCCGTTTCCGCCGTCCCGCTCTTGCCGGCGACCGGGATGCCGAACCCGCCGAAGGCGGCCGTGCCGGTGCCGTACGGCAGCGTCACGACGGCGCGCAGCGCCTCGGTGATGAAGGTCAGCTGATCCGGGCTGAGGCTCAGCTGCCGAATCGGGGTCGGGTCGATCGACTCGAGCACCTCGCCATCGGGCAGCGTCGCGGCCGTCACCAGCCGCGCCTGCCACAGCGTGCCGCCGTTGCCGACCGCGGCATAGGCGTTCGCCAGCTGCAGCGGCGTGCCGAGGAACGAGCCCTGCCCGATGCTGAGCTGGATCTGGTCGAACTCGTTGTACGGCACGATCGAGCCGTCCCAGCGCGGCGTGGTGTCGAAGTAGGCGGCATCGGGCACGATGCCGGTCTCCTCCGGCAGGTAGTCGATCCCGGTCGAGGCGCCGAAGCCGAACTCATGAACGGTGTCGGTGAGCGCCGTCGCATCGGCGTTGTAGATGTCGATGCTGAGCGGCATGTAGGTCGTGTTGCACGAGAAGGCCATCGCCTCCGGCAGCCCCACGAGTCCGGGGAGTGAGTGCTTCTCGTAGTTGACGAACTGGAAGCCCGCGAAGGTCCAGGTGGGCGGGCAGGTGACGAGCGTCCCGCGCTGCGCCACGCCCGCCTCCAGCGCCGCGGCCAGGGTGAACGTCTTGAACGACGAGCCGGCCGGGTAGGCGCCCTGCACCGCGCGGTTGAAGGTCTGGTTGTCCGACGCGGGTTCCAGCGGCGTCCCGTCGAGCATGGTGCCGATGGTCATGGCGTTCGGGTTGAATGGCGGGTTGCTGGCCAGCGCCCACACGTCACCGCTCTTCGGGTCGATCACCGCCGTGCCGGCGTCGAAGTAGCCCGAGAGCGAGCTCTGCGCGACCGATTGGAGATACGGCTGAAGCGTGATCGTCAGGTTGGCACCGGGCACCGCGTCGCGGGTGAAGAGCGGGATCGGCGCCCCACCCGCCGGCACCGCGGAGAGGACGAATCCGGCGCGGCCGCGGAGCAGCGCCTCGGCGCCGGCCTCGAGGCCGGTTCGGCCGATCGGCTCGTCGGCGGCGTACTCCACCGTGCCGATCTTCTTGAGGTCCT
>DAINOY010000017.1:0-12754 GCA_036743735.1 Chloroflexota bacterium | reverse complement strand
TCACCGTCTGCGGCCGCAGCCCGCCGTCGAGGTGGTCGTGCAGCAGCACCTTCGGGGCGCGACCGATGACGTCGCGATCGCGGGACTGGCCCGGCGTGGCGCCCATCGTGGTTCAGTCTTGCGCGCTTGGCACAGAGCCGCCGGTCGCGACGCCGAATCCCGCGGCAATCGTCCGCTCGTGCGTCTCCGCCGTCGCGGCGTCGTTCATCTGGAATCGCGACGGCGGGGCCGCGGCGGCCAGCCTCGCGATCTCCTCGGGCGTCAGCTCGTAGCCGAAGCGGATGGCCGCCACGTTCTCGTCCACGAAGCGCTTCGGGAGCGCGCCGCGGATCGCCGCCTCGTCCCAGTCGATCTGTGCCAGCCGCAGCAGCCGTCCCAGCGCGATCATGTTGCCGAACAGCTCCTTGCCGAAGTGCTGCGAGCCGAGTGACGCGAACGGGATCTGCTCGGCGCCCGGGACGTTGAGCCCCAGATCGGTGACCACGGTCCGGCCATGAATGCGCAGGTGCCCCTTGTCGGCGAGCTTCAGCAGGATGTCCGCCTCCTCGACCACCGGATTCGCGATGGGCGCGTCGTCGAAGATCAGGAACGCGTCGCTCATGCTGCCGCGGACGCTCGAGTCGTAGTCGAAGAGGATCGTCACTTCCTTGCCCATCGCGGCGAGGAGGCTGCCCATCACGCCGGCGATGACCCGGACGCCTTGCCCGCCGACCCCGTCGAGGGCGATCTTCGTGCTCATCCCGACTCGTCGGGCTCGATGCCCGCCTCGCGCAGCGCCTCCTCCAGCGCGAGCTCGCGCTGCGCGACTCGCAGCTTCACCTCGGACGGCAGCTGATTCATGAGACGCAGCTTCTTCTGAGCCGCGAGACGCTTCGCCTCCTTCGGGTCGATCTCGGCCGATGCGGGCGCGGCATCCTCGACGGTGCGTGGCTTCGCCGGCTGGGTCTCCCCGCCGGGCTCGCCACCAATGAGGTTGCGTCCCTCGGCGAGCGCCTCGGCCTTCTGCGCGTCGAGCTCGGGCTTGTCCTCGGAGCGCGGGTCGAGGCCGGTCGCAGACCGCTCGACCTCGCCCGCGGGCAGCGGCGCATCCGGCGCGCTGGCTCCTGTGCGCGATTCCGCGGCGAGATCCGGCGGAACCTCGAGTCCCGCCTCACGCAGCGCGTCCGCCAGGCTCAGCTCCTTGCGCGCCACGCGCAGCTTCACCTCCGACGGCAGCTGCTGCATCAGCGTCAGGCGGCGCTGCGACTCGGCGCGGCGCCGTGCCTTCTCGTCGTCATCGGCCACCGGCTGCGGCGGCCGCGCCGGGCTATCGCGCATCGCGGGCATCGTGGGTGCGGTGGCACGCGGCGCCGTGGCCCCGGCTTCTCCCGGGGACTCGGTGGCCGAGACGAGCTCGCCCGACGGCTGGGCGGGCAGCGACTCAGGTGCCGGCGCGTGCCCGTTCGACGCGGCGCCATCGGTCCGTGCGGGGTGGGTCAAGGGGTAGACGACGCCGATCTCGAAGGGGTCGAGATGGTCGGCGTCGCGCTTCGCGCGCTTGTAGGTCTTGCGGTAGAAGGTGAGCATCTCGTTCGCGCTCGCGAAGCCGATCCGCCGTCCGTTGTTCTCGATGCATTGGCTCGTGATGTCGACGAAGGCGAAGCCCTCCCACTCGATCGCCTCGCGAATCACGTTTCGCATGTGGAGCTGGTGATAGACCGTCGTCTTGGCGTAGAGCGCGTGCGGTGAGCTGCGGACGATCCCCTGCAGATTGATCGGCGTGTTCGGATTTCCGGCCGGTGAAGAGAGGGTCTTCGTGCCCGATGGCGTCGTCGGACCGGTCTGGCCGCCGGTGAGGCCGTAGATCTCGTTGTTGTTGCAGAGGACCGTCAGGCGCGCGTTGCGGCGGATCGCGTGCAGCAGGTGGTTGCCACCGATGCTCGCCGTGTCCCCGTCGCCGGCCACGACGATGACGTGCATCTCCGGACGCACCGCTTTGATCGCCTCGGCGATCGGCATCGTGCGGCCGTGCAGCGTGTAGACCGCCTCGTGGCGCAGGTAGCCGCCCATCCGCCCGGTGCAGCCGATGCCGGTGACGATGATCGTGTTGCGGTCGTCGAGCCCCATCTCGTCGAGGACCATCGCCAGCTGCATCATGATCGAGCCGATGCCGCAGCCCGGACACCAGATCGTGGGAAACAGCTCGAGCTTGAGCCGGTCCTTGTAGCCGAGCTCCGCCATCGGTGCCTCAGGCATGGACCGATGTCGCCTTTCCCGCTGGCGCCGTGGTCCCCGCGCGGTTTGCGTGGGGCGCACGCATCGGCCAAGCAGGCGATCTCCCGGCGCTGAAACTTGCACCGGCTGCACGGATCGGCCAAGCAGCTTGATCTCGATGGCTGCGATGTGCGCCAGACGCACAATCCGGCCGACGAACAGGCGTCGGGCGCCCCGCTCGAGCCGCTCGTTGGCCGTTGCGTGCACCGGGCGCAAGTCCGCGCAGCGCAAGTCCACGCAGCGCACCACCGAGCATGGTCGCGGCCATCCATGTCATGAGGTCGCCCCCAGCGGCGAGGGTGCCCGGCGCTCAGTAGGCTGCGGCGGAATCGGCGGCTCGGACGGCCCGCCGGCCAGCACGCGCTCGATCCCGTCGCGCACCGCCTCCAGGCTGATCCGCCCGCCCAGCAGCGGCACGCGCTTCACCTCGCGGTGCAGCGCCAGCTCAACCATGTCCGCGTACTGCCCGTCGTTCGCCTCGACCACCACGATCTCGTCGTAGCGGCCGGCGATGGCGCGCAGTTCGTCGCCGAGCACCGGGTGGATGCGGATTGGCCGGAAGAGCGCGTAATCGGGCGCCAGTGGCGCCGCCACCCGCGACACGATCCCGTAGCAGACGATCAAGGTCGACGCATCCACGTTCCAGCCGTGCTCGTAGCGGGCGTACCCCTGCGCCACCTCGAGGTGGCGGCGCTTCGCGTCGTAGAACTGTCGCAGGTACTCGTCGGCATCGGCCGTGGCCGGCTCGCCGACGTTCGGCCCCGCCTCGTACATCAGCACGCCGGCGAAGAAGCGCGGCTGCCCTTCGGGATGACGACCCAGGGCCGGGATCGTGCGCTCGACGATGCTCGCCTCCTCGGCCAGGGCATCGAGGTCGACGACCTCGTTCAGATGCGCCACGAACGTGTCGGACAGGACGACGACCGGCGAACGCGACTCCTCGGCGGCGTTGAAGGCATCGATCGTCACCCGAAACGCCTCGGCGACGCCGTTGGGGTAGAAGGCGATCGGGGTGTAGTCGCCGGTGCTTCCCCACTTCACCTGCATGATGTCGCCCTGGCCCGGCATCGTCGGCATGCCGGTGGCCGGCCCGACCCGCTGCACGTCGACGAAGACGCACGGCACGCCGACCTTCTGCGCGTAGCCGACCGCCTCCTGCATGAGGCTGAAGCCTGGCCCGGAGGTGGCGGTGAACGACTTCGCACCGGCCAGCGAGGCGCCGATGATGGCGTTGGCACTCGCGATCTCGTCCTCGGCCTGGAGGAAGCGGAACTCGGGATGCTCCGCGGCGTGGCCCGACGCCACGTTGAGGATCTCGGTCGAGGGGCTGATCGGGTAGCCGGCGTAGTAGTTCGCGCCGGCGGCGATCGCGCCGCGGAAGACCGCCTCGTTGCCCTGCGACAGCTTGCGGGTCATCGGTCACCGTCCTGGGCAGGGACGAAACGACGCTCGGGATCGGTCATGGGCGGTCGATTGTAGACCGATGCGACGGCCTGGCGACCGTCGCATCGGCTCCCCACCCTCCTGCGGCTGGATCGTCAGTCGATCTGGCCGCGAATCTCTCCACCGGGGAAGTCGCCCGCACCGGTATTCGGCGGATCGATCCCGTCGTTGGTGTGGACGTTCACATAGGCACCGCCGCTGGCCAGGATCTGGACGAGGTCGTCCATGCTGGCGCCGGCGAGCGGCCCGGTGAAGTTGGCCGCGGTGAAGGTGCCAGTGGCGAGGACGCCGTCATGACGGCGCGGCCTGTCGCCTCAGCGGTGCATGTAGTACGGCACGCGCGGCTGCGGACCGACCCAGCGGGCGATCTCCTCGGTCATGAGTGATCCGAAGCGGTTGATGAAGTGCGCGCCGTGGCGACGCAGGATATCGAGCAGCTCGTCGCGTTCGATCGCCGCGCGACTGCGCACGCCGACCACGCTGCGCCCCTCCTCTGCGGCCATCTCGTAGAGCAGGAAGTCGGGCATCTGGTCCATCGTCGTGAACTGGACGGCGCGGCGCCATCGGGCAAGCAAGCCGCTCGAGGTCCCCAGCCCATCCAGGCGCCGGGCGCCGTCGTGACCGCTCAGCACCATCCGGTCGCCTTCCGCGACGCCGGCCGCGGCAAGCTCCTCGTTCGCCGCCGCCGCCCGTGCCGGGTCGTCGATGACCGCGAGCAGCCAGCCCGTGGGATACCCGATGAAGCGGCGGTTCATCGCTCCTTTGCGGCGTGTGCCTCCACGGCAGCGGGGATCATCTCGATCGCCAGGTCAGGGCAGTAGCGCTCGCAGAGGCCGCAGAGGATGCAGTTCTCCTCCTCGATGATCGCGTCGTTGCGCAGGACCAGGGTGCCCTTGGGACAGATGTCGACGCAGATGTCGCAGCGCTTGCAGTAGCGCGGGTTCCAGCTGATGTTGCGGTAGTCGACCCAGCGGATCCCGTCGTGATGGTCGTCGCTGGTCCCCTCGCCGAAGTCGAGGACGTCGCGCTGCTCAGCGGTCATGGCCGGCCGATGATAGTCCTCAGCGGATGCGGGCGGGTCGCCACAGCCTGCGCCCCGGAGCGAGATCCGCGCCCAGCGCCAGCTCACCAGTCGACTCGAAGCCTGCGCGTTCCAGCAGCCCCGCCGTCCGCTCGGTGAAGGTCTCGGTGTACGCGGCCTCCTGCTCGGCGTCGATCCGCGCCAGCCCGGCCTCGATGAGCCGCGAGCCGACGCCCATCCCGCGCTGCGCGACCGAGACGCCGACGAACCACAGATACCAGTGCGGCCCGCGAGGATGGGCCCGGTCCACCGCGTTCAGCGAGCTGGCGATGCGCCGCGCCCGGAGGCCTGCAACACGCCCGAGGGCCAGGGTCGGCGCAGCCTGTCGCAGTCGGCGCCGCGACGGCGTGGGATACGTGCCCGGCGGCATCCACAGCGCGATCCCGATCAGGCGCCCGTCGACCCACGCGCCGTCGGCGATGCCGTGCTCCATCACCTCGGCCATCACCGGCCGCATGATCCACTCGGCGACGCGCAGCCGGCGCCGGTCGTCGGGCACGAGCGTATAGAGCAGCGGATCATCCTGGTAGGCGGCAATGAGCAGGCCTGAGGCCTCAGCGATGTCACGCCGATCGAGGGATGAGACGGTGGGCGGGAGAGCCAAGCGGGGCGCGTCCTCTTCGATGGCTTCGGAGCGCTTCGGGCGGCGCCCATTGTAGCCTCGACGGTGCCGCCGGGCACCGATCGACTACCATCGAGACCGATGTCCCCGCCCCGTGGAACGCTGCCCCTCCTCGCCGCCGTGCTCCTGGTGACTGCCTCGTGCACGAGCAGCGCGCCGAGCGGCAGCGAGGCGCCATCGGTCAGTGCGCCGGCGGTGACCGTGCCGGCCTCGACGCTGCCGGGGACGCCGGCGTCGAGCCCGTCGATCGGTCCATCCGGCCCCGTGCAGATGCCGATGGCGGTGATCACCGGCTTCACCGCCCTGCGCGAGTCGATCACCGCAGCGGAGGTCGACGCGGGGCTCGCGGACGGCTCGATCCTCCAGTCCTGCGAGGTCGCGCCCGATACGGCCTGCCGCCCTGCGGCCGAGCTGGCCGACACCGTCGCCGCAGCGCCCGACACCCTGGCGATGCTGCCGGCGAGCCTCGTCGAGCCGAAGGTGAAGGTCCTCCCGGTCGACGGCGCCGATCCGTTCGGCAACGCGGCCGCTCGCAGTGCGCCCTATCCGTACGTTGCGACACTCGATGCGCTGCCGGACGGCTGGCAGCCGTGGGACGGGTCCGGGGTCCGGACCCTGATGTCGGTCGGCGAGAGCTGCCCCGATCGCGGCGTCGCCTACCAGGCGATCACGCTCGGCAAGGGCTGGGACTACGTCTTCGGGGGTGGTACGGCGGCGTACACCGCGATCTACCCGAACCCGGTCGGCGCCGGCGAGGTGGGCGACGGCTTCAACATCGTGGACGCGGTCGACACCGGCAACGACGGCCTGGTGTGGGACACGATTCGCGCGGCGGACATCACCGTGGAGGATTTCGAGTGCCCGGTGACGAACAACTGGGGCGTGAACGACGGCGTGGTCTTCGCCATCGACCCACGCACGCTCACCTACCTGGCCGATGGTGGCACCGACATCGTCACCCTGGCCGCCAACCATCTTCACGACCAGGGCCAGCCCGGCTTCCTCGAGACACTGCAGCACTTCCGTGACGCCGGGATCGCCTACGCCGGTGCCGGCGAGGACCTGGACGAGGCGCTGACGCCAGCCGTCTACGACGCGAATGGCCTGCGCTTCGCGGTGGTCGGCTGGAACTGGGTCCCCGGGCCGATCGAAGCCACGCCGAACCAGCCCGGCGTGGCGTGGATGACCGAGGAGAACATCCGCGAGTCCGTGTCACGAGCACGCGCGGCGGCGGATGTCGTCATCTGCATGCCGCAGTGGGGCTACCCGGAGTACCGCTTCGAGATGACGCCCGAGGAGCACGACATCCAGGCCGTCATGTTCGACGCCGGCTGCGACCAGATCCTTGGCCACGGTGCGCACTGGGCCGGCGAGATCGACATCAGCGGCGGGCGCGAGGGCGCGCGGGCGACCGTCCTGTCACACGGAAACTTCCTCTTCGGGCAAGCCTGGGCGCAGGAGTCACAGGAGGGGATGCTCGTCGAGCTCGCCTTCGTCGGCACCCGCCTGGCGCAGGTCCGTCTCCATCCCTACATCATGCTCAACCAGGCGCGCGCGGCCTTCACCGACTACACGACCGATGGCACCTACCTGCTCAACCGGGTCTTCGCCGCCTCACGCATCGGTGATTGACCGATGCGCCGCCTTCGGCGGCGGCGAGTCCGGTGCGGCCTGGGTGAAGCGCCCGGAGACCATCGCCACCACGGCGGCCACGATGATGGCGGCGGCAATGATCGTGCGAGGCCCGATCGGCTCATCCCGGATCCAGGCCCCGAGGGCGATCGCCACGACCGGATTGACGTAGGCGTAGGTCGAGGCCGTCGTCGGGCTGACGTTGTGGAGCAGCCAGATGTAGGCGGTGAACCCGGCGAGTGAGCCGAAGAGGACGAGATACCCGAGCGCCACGATCGACTCGGTCGAGGCAGCGCCAGGATCGAAGCGCGCGACCTCGCCGGTCGCGCCGGCCAGCGCCAGGAGCGTCACGCCACCCACGACCATCTCCATCGCCGTCGTCACGAACGGCGAGCTGGGCAGCACGGTCCGCCGCGCGTAGACGGAGCCGGCCGCCCAACAGATCGGCGACGCGAGACCCAGCGCCATGCCGGCGATGTCCAGCTGCGCGGCGCCTGCCGGAGCGACGAGCATCGCCACCCCGATGAACCCGGCCGCGAGACCGCCCAGCACGAGCAGGCTCGGCCGGCGCCGGGAGACGACCGACTCGAAGAACGCCATCCAGATCGGCACGGTGGCCACCAGGAGCGCCGTGATGCCGGAGGGGATCGTCTGCTCGGCCAGCACCACGAGCCCATTGCCACCGACGAGCAGCGCGATGCCGACGATGGCGGCCGAGCGCCAGGTCCGGGCGTCGATCCGCTCGCCGCGAAGTGCGCCGCGCAGGCCCAGGAACCCGAAGAGGACACCGCCCGCAAGGAGGAAGCGGCCGCCCGCGCCGAGCAGCGGCGGGATCGTTTCGATCGCGTAGCTGATCGCGAGGTAGGTCGAGCCCCAGACGACGTAGAGGACGAACAGGGCGAAGCCCACGGCAAGCAGGCCGGGGGCGGGACGGGAGGTCACCGGCGCATTCTGACGCCGAATCACTCGGGCGTCGCGTGGCCCTCCTGGGCGCCCGGATCCTCGACGTCGCTCTGCACGCCGGTGTCAGGCCCCGTGCCGGCGAGGTTCGTCATCCAGGGCCGTTCGGCGTCGCGCGGCACCTCCTCGCGGCGCGGCACAGGCCGATCGCTGGGATCCGCATCGGCGTGCGGCGGGTCGAGCCCCTGGGCCTGCACGGTGCCGAGGGCCGCACCGTCCGCGCCGCTGATCGCGCCGAGCGCCCCGTCACGCTCCGGGACCGCCGGATTTCCCGCCGGTGGCAGGTCTGAGCTCGAGCGGCGTGGCTCTTCTGCGTCGTTCATGACGTGCGAGATGGGTGCACAATCGGGGCCGCGATCGCGCGAGGAGGCCGTTCGCTGCAACGTCCGGCGCGGCGATCGCGTCTACCGCCCACGACACGCACCAACGGGATTCAACCGATGTCATCTCGACGCTCGCCGCGCCGACAGGCGCTCCCCCTGCTGGCCCTCGTTCCGCTGCTCCTGGCTGCGTGCAGCGCGCCGTCCGCATCGGGCTCGGCCTCGCCGAGCGCGTCTGCGGACCTGCCGTCGGCGTCGGCGGAGCCCAGCATCTCCGCCTCGGTGGAGGAGTCGCCCCCGGCGAGTGCCGGGCCAACGGGCAGCGGCGAGGCCGAGCCGGCTGACGACGAGCTCGAGCCGTTCAGCTGCGAGATGCCGGTCGACCGTTCCGGCTCCGCGGGACACGCGCAGATCACCGACGTGCGGGTCGCGACGCATGACGACTACGACCGCATCGTGTTCGAGTTCGTCGGGCTGGGTGGCTCCGACGCGCTGCCCGCCTACACCGTCGAGGAGGCCGAGCCACCGTTCGTCCAGGACGGCAGCGGACTGCCGGTGGCAGTGAACGGCGAGCAGTTCCTGCGCATCTACCTGTTCGGCGGGACGAAGCTCTCCCCGGCCGGCGGACTGACCTACACCGGGTCGACCGATTTCGACGAGGAGATGCCGCGCCTCGACGAGCTCATCGAGATCGGCGACTTCGAGGCGATCTCGACCTGGGTCGCCGGGCTCAACGACGGAGATGGCTGCTACCGGGTCTTCACGCTCACCGGCCCGAGCCGGCTCGTCATCGACGTCGAGCACTGACCTCTGCGCCGGCGGCGCGCGACGGCCTCGAACGGGCGCGCGCGCTGCCGAGCCGGTAGCATCGGTCCCTCACCCACCCGTCACTCGAGGGACCGATGCCGTCCAATCCTCCTGCGCCGCCGAGCGGCGATCTCGACACCAGCAAGCGCTACTCGGCGACGTTCCACACCCAGCGCGGCGATTTCACTGTCGAGCTCTTCGCCGACGACGCTCCGCTCACCGTCGAGAACTTCGTCAACCTCGCCCGCGCGGGCTTCTACGACGGCACGACGTTCCACCGTGTCATCCCCGGCTTCATGGCACAGGGCGGCGACCCCACGGGCACCGGTCGGGGGGGCCCGGGCTACCAGTTCGGCGACGAGTTCAGCCCACGGCGCCGGCACGATGCCGCTGGCGTCCTGTCGATGGCGAACGCCGGCCCGAACACGAACGGCAGCCAGTTCTTCATCACCTACGGTCCGACTCCCCACCTCAACGACCGTCACACGGTCTTCGGCCGAGTGACGGAGGGGATGGAGGTCGTCACGTCGATCCGCGAGCGCGATCCCGGCCGGGACCGCGAGCCGGGCGACCGAATCGACTCGATCGAGATCACGGCCGCCTGAGGGCCGGCGAGCCCGATACCATCGGGCCGTGATGGGCGCAGCGGAGCCCGCCGGCTGGCGGCTCGACATCGACGACCTGGCCCGGCGGCCGCCGCCGGGCGTCGACGCGCCCGAGGAGATCCGGTTCACGCCGGACGGCGCCGCGCTCACGTTCCTCCACGGCCCGGGCCTCATCCGCAGCCTCTGGCGCCTGGACCTCGCAACCGGGCGCCGACGGCGCCTCGCGGCGCCGGACGATCCGGCGGGCGCAGACGCCGAACCGTCCGCTCGCGGCGAGCAGCTGCGCCGCGAGCGGACGCGAACGTACGCCCGCGGGATCACGCGCTACGCCTGGGCCGGGCCGCCCGCGCGTCCGGTGCTGTTGGTGCCGGTCGACGGCCAGTGGCTCGTCGGCATCGGGTCGGATCCTGAGCTCGTTCCGCTCGATACGCTGGCGGGCGCCGGCGAGGCCTTGCTGTCGCCGGATGGGCGGCGCATCGCGTTCGTGCGCGATGGTGACGTCTGGCTGGCCATCGACGGCGAGGCGGAGCCGCGCCGCATCACGCACGACGCGGCTCCGGGCGTGATGAACGGCGTCGCCGAGTACATCGCGGCCGAGGAGCTCGCCCGCCACGATGGGATGTGGTGGAGCCGTGACGGGCGTGTGCTGGCGATCGCGCGGGTCGACGAGCGCGCCGTCGACGAGATCGGCATCGCGCATCTCGGTACCTCCGGAGAGCTGGAGCGACACCGCTACCCGCGCCCGGGACGTCCCAATGCGGAGGTGCGCCTGCGCCTCGCACTGCTGGAGCAGGGGCGCCGCGTCGATGTTCCGCTGCCGATGGAGGCCGGCGACTATCTCGCCCGGGTCGTGCCGCTGCCCCAGCGCGGCTTCCTGGTTGCCGTCCTGCCGCGTGCGCAGCACGAGCTGCGCTGGGTGCGTGTGGCGCCGGACGGATCGGTGCTGGACGGTTGGACGGAGCGTGGTGGCCTGTGGATCAACCTCGACGATGACACCCGTCCGCTGGACGATGGGCGGATCCTGCGCACGACCGAGCGGAGTGGCTTCCGTCATCTCGAGATTCGCGACCGCGACGGTGCGGTTCGGCAGCTGACCGACGGACCGTGGGTCGTCACCCGTGTCGTGGGCGTCGACGATGCCGGCGCCCGGATCCTGTTCGTCGCCACGAAGGACGGGATCACCGAGCGGCACGTCTACGCCGTTCCGCTCGACGGGGGCGAGCCGGTCCGGCTCAGCAGCGAGCGCGGCTGGCACGACGCCGTCCTCTCACCCGACGGGCGGCGCTGGGTCGACAGCTGGTCGTCACGTGAGCGGTCGCCCGGGGTCGTGGTCCGTGAGTCCGAGGGCAACACCATGGTTGCCGAGGTGCACGTCCCGAGCTTCACGTCGAGCGCGCTCGGGCTGCCTCCGCCCGAGCTCCTCGATCTGCGCGCGGAGGACGGAGCGACGCTCATCCATGCCGCCTTCTATCGCGTCGAGCGCGACGACTGCCCGCCGCTCGTCGTCAGCACCTACGGGGGGCCGCACTCCCAGAAGGTGATGGAGCATTGGTCGCTGACGGTGGATATGACCGCTCAGCTCCTCGCGCAACGTGGCTTTGCAGTGCTGGTCGTCGACAATCGCGGCACGTACAACCGGGGCGCGGCCTTCGAGGCGCCGATTCATCGCCGCCTCGGCACCGTCGAAGTGGCCGACACGGCCGCCGTGGTGCGTCAGCTCGTCGAAGGCGGCCTGGTCGACGGTGAGCGTGTCGGCATCATCGGCTCGAGCTACGGCGGGTTCATGGTGCTGCGGGCCATGGCGGCCCGGCCCGACCTGTTCCGGGTCGGGATTGCCGGCGCACCGGTGGTCGACTGGGCGCTGTACGACAGCGCGTACACGGAGCGGTACCTCGGGACGCCGGAGGCGGACCCAGAGGCATATCGCGCCTCGAGCGTCACTGCGAACGTCGATGCCCTGCGCGGCCGGCTGTTGGTGACCCACGGGGTGATCGACGAGAACGTGCACCTGCGGCATACCGTTCGCCTGGCCGCCGCGATGCGCGGCGCTGGCCTGCCCCTGCCCGATGTGTTGCTCCTCCCAGACGAGCGGCACGGCGTGCGCGGGGCGCACGCGCTGCGCAGCCGAGCTGCGCGCATGGTCGAGCACCTCGAAGCGGGCTTGGGAACGAAGCCCACGCCGCCCTCGGGCAGCTGATGGCCCATCGATTGCATCGCTCATCCCGCGACACGCAATCGAGGAACCGCAACACGATCATGGCTAACGTCACCGAATCCATCGATGTCAACGTCCCGGTCCGAACGGCCTACGACCAGTGGACCCAGTTCGAGGAGTTCCCACGCTTCATGGAAGGGGTGAAGTCGGTCAGCCAGACCGATGACACGCACCTGCGCTGGGTTGCCGAGGTCGCCGGCAAGGAGAAGGAGTGGGACGCGGTCGTCACCGAGCAGCATCCCGACGAGCGCGTCGCGTGGACCAGCCAGAGCGGCGCCCGCAACGCCGGCGTCGTGACCTTCCACCGCCTCGACGAGGAGAAGACGAGGGTGACGCTCCAGATGGACGTCGATCCCGAGGGCCTTGTCGAGAATGTCGGCACGGGGCTCGGGTTCCTGGACCGGCGCGTCAAGGGCGACCTTGAGCGTTTCAAGGAGTTCGTCGAGCAGCGCGGCACGCCGACCGGCGCCTGGCGCGGCGAGGTCCAGCAAACCGGTCGCTGAGCAGCAACCCGTGGCGTACGCGGCCCGCCAGCCTGGCGGGCCGCGCGTCGTGTCAGGCGGCCTCGGGAAGCGCCAGCTCGATAGCGGCGGTCTCGGTGGCGAGCTCGATACGGAGCCCGCAGGCGAGGCACACGAGCCCCTCCTCGACCTCGCCGTCGAAGGGCGCCTCCTCCTCGCACCAGGGGCAGATGAGCAGATACGTCATGCGCGCAGTCTGAGCCTGGCTCGTGACACCTAGCCTGTCCCGATTCGTCAGGGACCCGGAGTGGTCCTGCCCCGATCGTCGGGTGGAGGCGTTCGCCTCGTCGGCTAG
>DAINOY010000016.1:0-12820 GCA_036743735.1 Chloroflexota bacterium | reverse complement strand
CCGGGGCGCGACCCCAACGGGGAGAGCCGCCTCAGGGCAGGAGCGCCGCCACCTGCCCGAGGAGATGCGGCTCACGCAGCAGGGCGATGATCGCACCGGCGACGAGGAACGGGCCGAACGGGATGTAGCTCTTCATCCCGACCCGCCGGGTCGCCAGCAACGCGAGGCTGGTCACCCCGGAGAGCAGCGCCGCCACGAAGATCGCCGAGAAGATCGCCGGCCAGCCCAGGACGAGCCCGAGCGGCGCGATGAGGTAGAGATCGCCCAGGGCGACCCCGCCCCGGATGATGAGGCCCAGCACGCCCAGGAACGCCACCGCCGCCACGGCGCCGATGGCCGCGTCGAGCGGCGCGACCCCCGGGTTGAACGGCACGAAGGCGACCGCCCCGACGATCAGCGGGTCGAGCGCGAGATGCGGCAGGCGCCGCTGCTCGAGGTCGGTGGCGGTGAGCAGCACCAGCGGCACGAGGAGCGCGAGGTGCACGAGCGTGGCCCAGGCCGGCAGCTCCGAGACCGCGACGATCGCCGCCGCGGTGGCGCCGGCAACGAGCCCCAGCAGCACGGTGCGCGGCCCGATCCCACCGCGGCGCGCCTCATCGGCCGGCCAGACCGACGCGATGCGATCCGAGGCGACACCCCAGGCACCGAAGAGCAGCCCGGCCAGGGCGATCGGCAGGGTCATCGGTCGGCCAGGCGGGCGAGCAGCTGCATCGGCCGCATGCTAGCCCCGAGCGCCGTCCCGTCGATGGCCCGATCGTCCATGCAGCCTGTGGCACGCACCCTGCGAAGGAACGCACCGAGGTGGTCGAACCCGGCCGCCCTCATCAGGAGGTTCATGACGCATGGACAGCGACCGGATCGAAGGCACCGTCAAGGAGGGTGCCGGCAAGGTCAAGGAAGAGTGGGGAGACCTCACCGACAATCCGGAGACCGAGGCTGAGGGCCAGAAGGACCAGGCCGAGGGCGATCTCCAGGAGAAGTGGGGCAAGGTCAAGGACGACGTCCGCGACGCCCTCTAGGAACGACCCTGAATGGACCGATGCCGCCGGCTCGCGTGAGCCGGCGGCGTCGGCGCGTCAGGCCCCCTTCGCGAAGTCCATCGCGAGCCGCGCCAGCGTCGTGATCCCGGCTCCCGTGGCGCCCTTGGCGCCGCTCGCCTTGTCGGCGTGGGTGTACGCCGAGCCGGCGATATCGACGTGGACCCACGGCTTCGTCACGAAGTCGGCGATGAAGACCGCGCTCTTGATGAGCGACCCCTCGCGGGAGGCGCTGTTCACGATGTCGGCGTACGCGGAGTCGTACGCGGGGCGGTACTCGACCGCGAGCGGCATCTCCCAGAACCATTCGCCAGTGGCGTCGGCCGCAGCCTGCACCGCCTCGCCCCACTCGAGCGGGCGGCTGAAGTAGCAGCTGATCAGCTCGCCGAAGGCGACCGAGGCGGCGCCGGTCAGGGTCGCGATGTCGACGAGATGGGTCGCCCCCTGCTGCTCGGCCCAGTGGAGCGCGTCGGCCAGGATCAGCCGGCCCTCGGCATCGGTGTTCGTCACCTCGATCGTCTTGCCGTTCATCGCCCTCACGACGTCACCGGGCCGTTGCGCGGTCCCCGACGGCAGGTTCTCGACCATGGGCGCGACGGCCATGAGCGGTGTCTGGGGAGCAATCTGCGCGACGGCGCGCGCCGCCGCGATCACCGCCGCGGCGCCGCACTTGTCGTGCTTCATCTCCTCCATCTGGGCCGACGGCTTGATGCTGATCCCGCCCGAGTCGAAGCAGACGCCCTTGCCCACGATCGCGAGCCGGCGCTCCGGATCAGCGGTCTCCCATCCGGGGAGCTTGATCGCGATGAGCCGCGGCTCGTGAACCGAGCTCAGGCCCACGCCGAGCAGCGCATTCATGCCCAGCGCCTGCATCGCCTCGACGTCGAGCACCTCGACCGTGCAGCCGTCCGCCTCGAGCGCGCGCGCCTCCTCGGCCATCCGTTCGGGGTAGAGGTCGTTCGCCGATCGGTTCGCGAGCTCACGGCCCCACTGCACCGCCTCGGCCAGGGGGATCGCGGCCGCGAGCTCGTGCTGGTCGGCGCCGACCAGGATCAGCTCCTCGACGGTGCGCTTCATCGCGTCGGTGTCGCGCACGCGACCGTAGTAGTCCATCGGCCGGAACGAGCCTGAGCGCGCGCCGACCGCGGCAGCAGCGAAGCCGTCGGCGTCCTCCCCGTCGCGCAGGACCAACGCCATGCTCGTCACGCCGCGGCCAATGA
The DNA here is from genome assembly GCA_036743735.1 of Chloroflexota bacterium. Classification (GTDB taxonomy): domain Bacteria; phylum Chloroflexota; class Limnocylindria; order QHBO01; family QHBO01; genus JBDTNK01. The sequence goes on along the minus strand of DAINOY010000016.1, from coordinate 10,563 downwards.
GGCGCCGCGTCGCAGTCGCTGCCACTCGCCGCGCACGCCACGCGCCGCGGCCGCGCCGCACCCCGTTGAGCAGGAGCAGCCGCGGCGCGGCGAGGCCCTGCACCTCGAGCAGCGCGCTGTAATGCTCGACGATGTTGAACTCACCCCATTCGACCGCGCGCCGGATGGCGCCGCCGGTGGCCGCATCGAGCGCATCGAGGTCGTCGGCGAAGCCGTCGCGGATGTCTTCGCGATAGACGGGCACGGCGAGGACATCGGCCTCGACCTGGTCGGGCGGCGTGGTGACTGCGCGCAGGCGCATCTGGTCTCCTTCGACGGTGGCCCCCCGGGACGCTGGGCCGGCAGCCGGGCTGCGGGCGCGAAGTGTCAACGAAGTATAGACAGCGAATCGCGTGGCATCGGTCCTTGCTCAGCCACCGCCACAGAACCCCTCGAAGCGGGGGAAGAACATCGTGAACGGTGACCCGGGCGCGACCTGCGTCCCGGCCGGCGGCTCCTGGTCGAAGATCTGCTCCGGTCGGTCCGGCTGCGTGCTGCACGCGACGGTCCAGTCCAGGCCGGCGGCCGTGGCGGCGTCGATCCCCTCCTGGAAGGTCATCCCGATCGTGTTCGGCACGATGACGAGGCCCGGACGAGCTGATGCCTGGACCGAGGGCGATGCGTCGCCACCGATGCGGAAGCCGTTCGAGCCGACCGCGAAGACGAGCCACACGACGAAGACGATGGCGGCCAGCGAGACCGCGGTGACCAGCCATGGACCGATGCCGGCGCCGCGCCGGGTGGGGCGCCGGGACCGACGCCCGGGCGGCGGCGCCCAGCCATCCGGCTCGTGTCGCGGCGCGGCCGGTGGACGGTGGAAGCTCGTCGTCTCGTCGTCGTTGCCGGTCGGCCCGTGTACGGCCGCAGAAGGTGGCGCAGCATCGACCGAGTCGAGCGCGCTGAGCATCGCGGTGGCGCTCGTGAATCGCCGGGCCGGATCCACGGCGAGCGCCTGGAGGACGGCCCGGCTCAGCTGCTCCGGGATCCCGGCCGCGCGCTCCGCTGGCGGGATCGGCGGGTTTGCGCGCTGTGCCTCTGCGACCTCGGTCGGGGTCCGGCCGTCGAATGGAACGTGACCGGTGAGCGCCTCGTACAGCACGACGCCGACCCCGTAGAGGTCACTCGCCGGCGAGAGCCGCTCGCCGTGCAGCTGCTCGGGGGCCATGTAGTGCAGCGACCCGATCGACGTCTCGGACGACAGATCGGCCGCCGGCGTGCGCGCGATGCCGAAATCGATGAGCTTCGTCGGTCCGGGGCCCAGCATGACGTTGGCGCTCTTCACGTCACAGTGCACGAGCCCCCGGTCGTGAACCAGCCGCAGGCCGGCAAGCAGCTCGCGGCCGATCTCGATCACCTGCGCCGGCGGCAGCGGCCCGCGCTCGGCGACCACGGCGCGCAGCGAACGGTAGCGCTCGAGGAGCTCCATGACGATGTAATGCAGCCCCGCGTCGGTGCCGGAGTCGTAGACGTGGACCAGGTTCGGATGGGAGAGCGAGGCGGCGGTCCGCGCCTCCCCGAGGAAGCGCTCGACGTGCTCGGGGTCCGCCGCGAATGGCTGGGCGAGCACCTTGAGCGCCACGTCCCGCTGCAGCCGATCGTCGCGCGCGCGATAGACGCGGGCCATCCCGCCGCGCGCGATGAGGCTGCCAACCGCGTAGCGATCGGCGATTCGCCGGCCGACAAGCGCATCGGCGCGGTCGGCGGCATCGTCCCGCCGTGGGCGCGGCGGCTCGGAGCTCGTCATTCAGCACCCTCCGCGGCCCGGCCGAGCACGAGCGATGCCAGCGCGGCACGGCAGGCGCGGACATCGGCCAGCGCGTCGGCCAGCGCCGCCGGAGCGCCGGCCCCGACCGCGGCCGCCGCATCGGCGAGGGCGATCGCCAGGCCCCGATCCGCTCGCTCGGCCTCTCCGGCCGCCTCGTGGTACCCCGTCAGCGCCGCCGCGAGCTGCGCCTCGCTGCCCGACCGCTGGGCCGCGGCGAGCCGATCCAGCGCGCCGAGCAGCCCGTCCACGGCCGTGGTCCAGACCGGCAGGGTGGGCAGCGCGTCGCTCCAGCGCTCGACCCTCGGCATGCCCTCGCGGGCGGCGGCCACGGCGCGCTCGATCGCGGACGAGTCAGCTTCCGTCGCGGCGGCCAGGGCGGTCTCGAGATGGTCCAGCACCTCGCCGGAGGCGTGCCGCAGCCCAGCGACCGCTGCCGCCGTCGATCCCGCGGCCCGAAGCTGCGCGCCGAGGGCAAGGAGCCGCGACTCGTCCGTCGGAGCCTGCGGCGCAGCCACGGCGGGCCGGAGCGACGAGCCGCGACGGTCCAGCTCCCCCAGCGCTCCGCGCGCCTGCGCGGCCCAGCCCTGCGCAGCCTCGACCGCGTCCGCCGCCGCATCGAACCGCTCGTCGGGAGCCGCGTCGCCCGCGAGGACGAGTGCCGCGCCTGATCGCGCCTCCTCGACGGCTCCATCGAGGGCATCCTCGAGCCGCGCCAGCGCCGCATCGGCCGTCTTGAGCAGATCGCGGGCGGCATGCGCCTGCCTGGCGAAGGCCGCCGGCTGCGCATCCGCGGGGTCGGCTGATCGGCCCGCGAAGAGGCCCAGGGCGAGCACGAAGGCGAGGATCGCGAAGCGCGTCGTGCGAGGGCGGATCCGGCCTATCATCTGCTGGTGGATCGCGCGGTCATCCGTGGCTTGCCAAAGGCCGAGCTGCACCAGCACCTCGACGGCTCGCTGCGACCGGCGACCGCGGTCGCGCTGGGTGCGGACATCGGCCTGCCGCTCGACCTCGACGAGGCGCGTCGACGCCTTGTCGCGCCCGAGCGCTGCGCGAACCAGGCGGAGCTGCTCTCGTATTTCGATCTGCCTCTCGAGCTGCTCCAGACGGCCGCCGCCCTGCGTCGCGTCGCCGCCGAGCTGGTCACGGACCTCGCGACCGACGGCGTCACGTATGCCGAGATCCGATGGGCGCCGCGGCTGCACCTGCGGGGCGGACTCTCGGTGCGCGAAGTCCTCGATGCCGTGTCCGCTGGCGTGGCGGACGGACGCACGGCCCTCGGCCCCCGGGCGCCGGCGATCGGGCTCATCGTCACCGCCATGCGCAGCCACCCGCCACGCGCGAACGTCGAGCTGGCACTTGCGGCCGGGGAGCACGGTGAGCCGGTCGTGGCATTCGACCTTGCCGGACCGGAGGCCGCCTTCCCCGCGCCCCCACACGCCGCGGCCTTCCGGGCCGCCGAAGCCGGCGGCCTGCACCTGACAGCCCATGCCGGCGAGGTTCCCGGCTCCGAGCGCATTCGCGAGGCGATCCTCCTCGGCGTGGAGCGGATCGCCCACGGCGTGACGGTGGCCGCGGACGCAGACCTGATCTCGCTCGTTCGCGAGCGCGATCTCACGCTCGACCTGTGCCCAACCAGCAACGTACAGGCCGGGATCGTGCCCTCGCTGGCCGAGCATCCGCTCGCCCTGCTCCACCGCGCGGGCGTCTCGGTCACCCTGTCGACCGATGACCGGACCGTGTCGGACACGACGCTCACCGACGAGATCGTGGACGTCGCGCTGGCATTGGCCCTCAATCCCGGCGAGCTGGCGCGGATCGCCTTGAACGGCTTCGACCGCGCCTTCGCGCCCCGCGACCGCATCGCACCGCTGCGTCGCGCGGCGTCCGCGGCCTGGGCGGCGTGGGCCGGCGAGACGCTCACGAGCTGACCAGCCCCAGCAGCGACGCCACCCCCTCCGGGTCGTCGACGACGGCATCCGGTCGCCGGTCGCCGTCGAGTGCGTCGGCCGTGACGGCGTCGGCCACCCCGGTGAGCACGAGGACCGACGGGATTCCCGCTCGCCGCGCGGCCACGATGTCCGCGTCCGGGTTGTCGCCGACCATCAACGCCTCCCCTGGCTTCACACCGGCCGCTTCGACGATGGCGGTGAGCATCGCCGGAGCCGGCTTGCCGATCACCTCGGGATCGACGCCGGAGGCGGTCGCGATTGCGCTCACCATGCTGCCCGCCCCGGGGAGGAAGCCGGCTGGCGTTGGGTAGCGCGCATCGGCGTTCGTGGCGAAGTAGCGGGCGCCGGCACGGATCGCGGCGGCGGCCGCGGCGAGCCTCCCGTAGTCGAACCGGCGATCGAGGCCCGCGACGACCGCGTCGTATCGCCGCGCGAGCCGGCCGCCGGAGCGCGCCTCCGCCGCCAGGTCCGCCGCGGGCATGACGGCCAGCCCGGCTGCCCGCAGCTCGCTGAGCAGGCCCTGCTCTCCCACGCCGACGACCGACCGCACCTCCGGCGCGTGGCGCTCGAGGTGCAGCACGGTCGCGGTGTTCGAGGTCACGATCTCGTCGTCGCTGCTGCGGATCCCCATCCCGGCCAGGACGCGCACGTAGTCGGCGCGGGTGACGAGCGAGTTGTTCGTCGCGAAGCGAACCTCGATCTCCTCCGCGTGAAGGCGTCGGACGAGCTCGACGGCGCCCGGCACCGGCACGTCACCGCGATAGATCACCCCGTCGAGGTCGAAGATCACGACCCTCGGTCGGGGATGGATCGGTCCGTCCAGCTGGCGCACCTCGCAGATGTGGGACATTCGGGCCCGTACGTGAGGCCGAACGGCCTTGAGCGGAGCATTGACGAAGCAGTATCATGCCGCAGATTTCGCGACGGCTTCCCGGCTCGACCGGGTGGCCTGTGCGACCCGGGCCGCGCCCGCGGCATCAGCAGTTACCCCCCACTCGGGGAGAGGAGAGTCCATGCGAACGCAGCGACGGTACGGCGTGGCCGCGACCTTCGTCACCGCAGCGTTGCTCCTGGCGGCATGCCAGGGAGGCGGCGCTTCGCCCAGCGCGTCGGCGAGCGAGCCTGAGTCCGTGGCGCCGAGCGCCAGCGAAGCGGCACCCTCGCAGAGCGCTGCCGAAACGATCGATTTCAAGGCCTGCATGGTCAGCGATGTCGGTGGCATCGACGACAACAGCTTCAACGAGAACGGCTGGAAGGGCATGCAGGACGCCGAGGCCCAGCTCGGGGTCGAGGTGAAGTTCCTCGAGTCGCGCAGCGCCGAGGATTACGCCCGCAACATCGATCAGTTCATCAACGAGGACTGCGACCTCATCGTGACCGTCGGCTTCCTGCTCGGTGACGCCACGAAGGCCGCCGCCGAGGCGAACCCGGACACGCGCTTCGCGATCGTCGACTTCGCCTACGACCCGGCGCTGCCGAACGTCGAGGGCCTCGTCTACAACACCGCTGAGGCGGCGATGCTCGCCGGCTACGCGTCGGCCTCGTGGTCGAAGACCGGGATCATGGGTGCCTTCGGTGGCATCAACATCGGCCCGGGCGTGACCGACTTCATCGACGGCTTCATCGCCGGCACGAACTACTGGAACGAGCAGAAGGGCGACGACGTCACCGTGCTCGGTGGCCGCGACCCGAACAACCCCGATTCGGGCACCTTCACCGGCAACTTCGACAGCACCGATGACGCGAAGAACGTGACCATCGGCATGCTCCAGGAGGGCGCGGACGTCATCCTGCCGGTCGGCGGACCGATCGGCCAGGGCACCTTCGCCGCCATCGAGGAGCAGGGCGTGGAGGCCGTGGGCCTCGGCGTCGACGTCGACTGGACCGAGACGGTGCCGCAGTACCAGAGCCTGATCTTCACGAGCATCATCAAGCGCATCGACAACTCGGTCTTCCAGGCCATCGAGCGCGCGGTGAACGGTGAGGACGTGCAGCCGGTCTTCGTCAGCACGCTCGAGAACGAGGGCGTCGGCCTGGCCGACTTCCACGACTACGACGACCAGGTCTCGCAGGAGGTCAAGGACGAGATCGCGGCGCTCGCCGACGCGATCATCGCCGGTGACATCAGCCCGTCGGACTACTACGGAGAATGAGCCGAGCGAGCCGCTTGGCTTAGGTATCCTGAACGGGCGGCGTCCGATGCGACGCCGCCCGTTCGTCGTATCGGAGCAGTCATCGCCGTGAAGCTCGAGCTGCGCGCGATCACCAAGCGCTTTCCCGGAGTCGTGGCGAACGAGGGGGTCGATCTCGTCGTGCAGCCGGGCGAGATCCACGGACTGCTCGGGGAGAACGGGGCCGGCAAGACGACCCTCATGAACGTCCTCTACGGGCTCTACCAGCCCGACGAGGGCGAGATCCTCATCGACGACAAGCCGGTCAGCTTCAGTGGGCCGGGCGATGCCATCGCGGCCGGCATCGGCATGGTCCACCAGCACTTCATGCTCATCCCGGTTTTCAGCGTGGTCGAGAACGTCATGCTCGGCGTGGAGACGACGAACGGGCCACTCGGGATCCTCGCTCCCGACGACGCGCGCAAGCGAATCCGCGAGATCAGCGAGCGCCACTCGTTCGGCGTCGACCCGGACGCGATCATCGAGGATCTGCCGGTCGGCGTGCGTCAGCGGGTCGAGATCATCAAGACGCTGTATCGCCAGTCGGACCTCCTCGTCCTCGACGAGCCGACCGCGGTCCTGACCCCGCAGGAAACCGACGAGCTGTTCGGGATGATCCGCTCGCTGAAGGACTTCGGCACCTCGATGATCTTCATCACCCACAAGCTCAACGAGGTGCTGGAGATCGCGGATCGCATCACGGTCCTGCGCCGCGGCAAGGTGGTCGGCACGACGACGCCGGCTGAGACGAACAAAGAAGAGCTCGCCGCCATGATGGTCGGCCGCTCGGTGCAGCTCGTCGTGGACCGCGACGTGGCCACGCCCGGCGAGGCCGTGCTCGAGGTGGCGGACCTGACCGTCCGCGACGAGCGAGGCCACGCGGCGGTCGATCACCTCGGGCTCACGGTCCACGCGGGCGAGATCCTGGCCATCGCCGGCGTCCAGGGCAACGGCCAGAGCGAGCTCGTCGAGGCGATCACCGGGATGCGCGACGTGGATGCCGGGTCGATCCGGATCGGCGGCGAGGAGCTCGGCAGCGATCCGCGCGAGGTCTACGAGGCGGGCGTCGCCCACGTCCCGGAGGACCGCATGGGCACCGGGCTGATCGCCGAGTTCACCGTGGCCGACAACCTCGTCCTCAACAGCTACTGGCAGCCGCCCTTCGGACATGGCTGGCGGCTCGATGGCGACGCGATCGTCGAGTCGGCCACGAAGCTCATCGGCGAGTACGACATCCGCACCCCGTCGATCTTCAACCCGGTCAGCAACCTCTCCGGCGGCAACCAGCAGAAGGTGATCGCGGCGCGCGAGTTCAGCCGCCCGGTGAAGCTGATCGTCGCCTCGCAGCCGACCCGCGGCCTCGACGTCGGCTCGATCGAGTACATCCACCGCCGCATCGTCGCGAAGCGCGACGAGGGGGCAGCGGTGCTCATCGTCTCGAGCGAGCTCGACGAGGTGCTCGCCCTGGGCGATCGCATCGCGGTGATGTACCAGGGCCGGATCGTCGACACCCTCGACCCCGGGGAAGCGACCTTCGAACGGCTCGGGCTGCTCATGGGCGGCGCGCATCCCGAGGAGTCCAGCCCCGCCCAGGTGGCGGTCCAGGCGGCCGCCGCGGGACGTGCGACCGATGGCTGACGAGACGGGCCCCGGCGCGGCCGGGACGAGCGCCGCGCCCGGCGCCCCGCCGGCGCAGCAGATCCCCGAGACGCCCGACGCGCCGGAGCGGCTCGGCTGGCCGACGCGCGTCGGTCGCGCGCTGCGCGGGCTGCTCCTGCCGGTCCTGGCGCTCCTCAGCGCGTTCGTCATCGGTGGGCTCTTCATCATCCTCACCGACGCCGACCTGCTCGGCATGTGGGGCTCCGACCCGCTCGGGGCGATCGGGGCGTCGTGGTCGGCCGTCTTCGATACCTACGCGGCACTGGTCCGGGGCTCGATCGGTGATCCGGGGCGGATCTTCGGCGCGCTCTTCGCGCTCGACTTCGCGGAGCTGAAAGCGGCGTTCGGACCGCTGAGCGAGACGATCGTCTCGGCGACGCCGCTGATCTTCACCGGGCTCTCCGTGGCGCTTGCCTTCCGCGTCGGCCTCTTCAATATCGGCGCCGAGGGCCAGCTCTACATCGGAGCGCTGCTGTCGGTCATCGTTGGCTTTTCCCTCGTCGGCGTGCCGTGGTTCATCCACCTGCCGCTCGCGGTACTGGCCGGGTTCCTGGGCGGCGCGCTGTGGGGCTTCATCCCCGGCCTCCTCAAGGCGCGCACCGGGGCCCACGAGGTGATCGTCACGATCATGCTCAACTTCGTGGCCTACAACCTCATCAACTGGGCGCTGAAGACCTCACTGGTGCAGCGCGAGGGCCGGCCCGATCCGATCTCGAAGATCGTCGAGCCGGGCGCGTGGCTGACGCCGATCATCCCCGGCCTGCGGGCGCACTGGGGGATCCTCATCGCACTCCTCGCCGCGCTGGCGGTCTGGTGGCTCCTCTTCCGCTCGACGAAGGGCTTCGAGTTCCGTGCCGTGGGCTTCAATCCGCGCGCGGCGGCCTACGCCGGGATGAGCATCAGCTGGTCGGTGGTCCTGTCGATGGCCCTGGCGGGCGGGCTCGGGGGCCTGGCCGGGGCGGCGGTGATGCTCGGCACCTCGCACACGCTCAGCCCGGGCTTCTCGCCCGGCTACGGATTCGACGGCATCGTCGTCGCGCTGGTCGGGGCCAACCGGCCGCTCGGCGTGGTCGGCGCCGCGTTCCTCTTCGGCGCGCTGCGGGCCGGCGCCACGCCGATGCAGGCCACGACCGGGACGCCCATCGACATCGTCGTCATCATCCAGGCCCTCGTCATCATGTTCATCGCCGCGCCGGCCCTGGTCCGCGCCATCTTCCGCATCCGCGCCGAGCGCCGGCTGGGGACCGAGGTTTTCGCCAAGGGATGGGGCTCGTGACCGCCGCCGTGGCGACGATGACCCGCGCCGAGCGCAAGACCCGGACGCGGCAGCGCATCCTGGGCATCTCCTACCTGGCCCTGGCCGTGGTGATGGTGCTCGGCTTCGCCGTCACCGTCTCCGGCGATTCGACCTCCACCTTCGCGCTCAGCCTGCGCACCGCCGCGGTTCCGCTCCCCGACCTCGTCCTGCCGTCGGCGGCGACGGTCTATCTGCTTGCCGGCATCGTCGCCTTTGCCGGCGCGATCCAGCTGACGCGGGGCTTCGGGGCGCGCTGGGCGCTCGTGCTCGGCGGGGTCGCGTTCCTCTTCGTCTTCGCGTTCCTGACCTGGGTGGCGGCCGGACAGTCGCTGAACCTCATCGGCGTCATCGCCAGCACCGTCTCGCGCGCGGTGCCGATCGTGTTCGGCGCTCTCTCCGGCGTCCTCTGCGAGCGCGCCGGCGTCGTGAACATCGCCATCGAGGGAATGCTCCTGTCGGGCGCCTTCGTCTCCGCGGTCGTCGGCAGCGCCACCGGCAGCCCGTGGCTGGGCATTGGCGCGGCGATCATCACCAGCGGGCTCCTCGCCGCGCTGCTGGCGGTGCTCGCCATCCGCTATCGGATCGACCAGATCATCGCCGGCTTCGTGATCAACATCCTCGTCACCGGGCTCACCGGATTCCTCTCGGTCAGGATCCTCCAGCCTTACCAGCAGGAGCTGAACACGCCCGAACGGCTCGGCCCGATCAACATCCCGATCCTGTCCGACATCCCGATCCTGGGCCCGATCCTGTTCCAGCACAACATCTTCGTCTACTCGCTCTTCGTCCTGATCATCGTCATCCACGTCGGGCTCTTCTACACCCGCTGGGGACTCCGGGTGCGGGCGGTCGGCGAGCATCCGCGGGCGGCCGACACGGTCGGCATCAACGTCGAGTGGGTGCGCTACCGCAACGTCATCCTCGGCGGCATGGTGGCCGGCCTGGGCGGCGCCTACTTCACGATCGGCTCGACGGGCGGCTTCGAGCGCGAGATGACCGCGGGACGCGGCTTCATCGGCCTGGCGGCCATGATCTTCGGCGGCTGGAACCCGATCGGCTCGTTCTTCGCCGGGCTCGTCTTCGGATTCGCCGATGCGATCCAGTCGCGCCTCTCGATCCTGAGCATTGCCATCCCGTCTGAGTTCCTGCTCATGGTCCCGTATGTCGTGACGATCATCGTCGTGGCCGGCATCGTCGGCCGGGCGCGCGCCCCCGCAGCGGACGGCAAGCCGTACATCAAGGAATGACCCCGCGACGTACCCCGGTCGTGCTCGACTGCGATCCCGGTCACGACGACGCGATGGCGATCCTGCTCGCCGCCGCGTCGCCGGCCATCGACCTCGTCGGCATCACGACCGTGGCGGGCAACCAGACCCTGGAGAAGACGACGCTGAACGCGCGCCGCGTCTGCACCGTGGCCGGGATCCAGGGCGTCCCGATCGCCGCGGGCAGCGACCGGCCGCTGATCCGGCGCCAGGTGGTTGCCGGTGACATCCACGGCGAGTCGGGGCTCGACGGTCCGGCCTTCGGCCCGCCGACGGTCGAGCTCGACCCGCGCCACGGCGTCGACCTGATCCTTGACGCCGCGGAGGCCCATGACGGCGAGCTGTGCCTCGTGGCAGTCGGTCCGCTGACCAACGTCGCCGCCGCCCTGCATCGCGATCCCCGACTCGCCGGGCGGCT
>DAINOY010000015.1:0-13141 GCA_036743735.1 Chloroflexota bacterium | reverse complement strand
TGGTACCGCATACCGGATTCGAACCGGTGATCTCCGCCTTGAGAGGGCGGTGTCCTGGGCCACTAGACGAATGCGGCACGTGGTCCATCTGGACGGTCATCCCGAGAATAGCATGCGGGTATCGGCCCCTCAACCAGCCCGATATCGTCCGCGAGCTGTCATACGCAAACCTGGCGCTCTTAGCCGGCCCGATCGAGCTGATTGGCAGCCGCCCACGCTCTGCGGAGCGCCGGATTGCGTGCCCCGACCGCCCACGCCGCTCCCCTCGCGAGCTACCGCCTGCCCGCGCCCTCCACGATGCCCACGCCGGTCAGCAGGTTGGCCTGCGCGATCATGGCGTGACGCCGCTCCTCGAGCCAGCCGAGCACGGAGGATGCGACCTGGGGCCAGCTCTCCGAACCCATGACCAGGCCGAAGTGGCTCGCCGACGGGAAGTATTCGTACGCAGCACCGAGCAGATCGGCGGTGCGCTGTGCCTCGGCGGGGTGGATGACGTCGTCGAGCCCCGCCCCGATCACGAGCGCCGGCGCGCTGATGCGTCGCGGGTCCACCTCCACGCCCTGCATTCGCTCCCGCCGCGCGCTCCCCGATTCCCGGGCGCCGGTGATCATCTCTTGCATCTTCTCGAGCTCGAAGTCGCTCATGTCGGGCATCCATTCGCGCAGCCGCTCCATGGGCGCCAGCCAGCCCCACCAGCGCGCGTCGTACACGTCCGGCACGTCGGTCAGCTCGTGCTCCTCCGGGCCGCGCGGCATCGCCCCGGCGGGCGGCGACGGCGCCAGCAGCACGAGCCCCAATACTGGATGGCGCTCCGCGTAGCGCAGCGCCGCGAGCGCACCGATCCCCCAAGCCACCAGCACCATCGGGCGGCCCAGGTGCCGCGCCGCCACCCCGATATCCGCGGCGTAATCGTCCATCGACGTTATCGACAGGTCGGCCACATCGGAGGTGAAGTGGCCGCGCAGGTTGAGCGCATGCGCTTCCCAGCCACGTTCGGCGAAGTAGCCGGCGAAGCTCGACCAGAGCCACGAGCCGGTGAGCGCGCCGTGCACCAGCAGCAGCGGCGGTTTCCGTGAGCGCCGCTCGGGCTGCTGGGTCTCGACGTGAATGCCCTCGGGCTCGATGAACACCTCGTCGCGCTTGATCGCCTGCACCATGGGACGTCGCTACTCCGTGAGCGGGTTGAAGACCATGCCGGTCAGCAGTTTCGGGGTGAAGTAGGTGGACTTCTGCGGCATCACGTCGGAGGCATCGGCCACCGCCGCGAGCTGGTCGAGGTCGGTCGGTCGCACCAGGATGGCTGCCCCGGCCGCGCCGCTCGCAACGCGCGCGCGCGCCTCGTCGACCGACCTAGTGTAGGCGAGGCGCCCGGCGGCGACCTCCTCGTCGCCGATGCCCAGCCCGTCGCGCAGGACGATGGCGTGCAGCGCCGCGAGGTCCAGGCGGCGTGCGGCCGTACTCATCCGTTCGGCGCGCATCCGGTCCTCGACCTCACCGGCCAGGCCGCTCAGGAGATGGGCACCATCGGGCAGGATCACCCCGAAGAGCGCCGATTCACCCTCGGCAGCCTCCAGGCGCGACTCGATCGTCTCCGCGGGGACCGCCTCGACCGAGAAGTGCGGCAGCCCGGTCGCCAGGAGCGCCGCGAGCCGCCGGCCGTCATCGGCCTGGAGCAGACGGTGGGTGGCCTGGACCTCGAGCTCCTCGAGCTCGGCGTTGACGATCACCATCATCATCCAGTCGGCGCCGAGGCTCCCCTCCGGGGCCGACGCGTGCTCGGGTCGAGCGCGCACCTCCGCCTGGTACGCGAGCGCGGTCTCGTAGCGATGATGGCCATCGGCCACATACAGACGCTGGCGCGAGAGGTAGTTCAGCAGCCGCTCGTCCGGCTCGATCGCCACGACCTGGTGCAGCAGACCCTCATCGTCGCGCGCCCGCCATTCGTCGCTCCAGCCGCGGCTCATCACGTGCCGGTAGCGCTCCGAGCGATCGAAGCTGAGCACCAGGATCGGGCTGAGCTGGGTGTCGGTCGCACGAAGCAGCGCAAGGCGGTCCTCTTTCGGTCCGCGCATCGTGTGCTCGTGCGGGCGCACGCCCGCGCCCCAGGGCTCCAGCAGCACCTGCGCCACCACGCCCTGCACCGCCAGGTCGTCCGGATCGTCGCTCCGGGCGTGGCTGTAGTAGTACAGCTCGGGGCTCTCGCGTCGCGCGAGCACGGCCTCGGCCTGCCACCGCGCGAGCGTCTGCGCCGCGGCGGCGTGGGGATCGTCCTCAGACGAAAGCTCCAGCCGAACGGCGTTGTGCGGATCGCGCTCCAACAGCTCGCGCTGGCGTTCCGGCCCGATCACGTCGTACGGCGGACAGGCGACGTCGCTCAGGTCAGCGATCCGGCCCGGATGCGACTCGCCCTCGCCCGGCAGCCGCACCCGATCGGGCACCGTCGTCCCGCCGAAGCGGTCCAGGGCATAGCCGAGCCCGCGAAACGGGCGCACGGTGGGCATGCGTGCCAGTGTACGCAACGGGCGCGGGGAAGCTCCCGTGGGCCACCCGTCGCCGGCCACGCGGCATCGTCCGGGCCGCACGCATCAAGCGCGGAGAGCGCGCTCCTCGAGCCTTGCGGCAGCGGCGCGGACCTCGACCCGGCGGTCCTGGGATGCGTCGCGCGCCAGGTTCAGCGCCTCGTCCCTGACGCCGTCGAGCTCCGCGTTGCCCAGCGCCACGAGCACGTTGCGCAGCAGGCGGTGGCGCCCGGCGCGTGACATCGCGCTCTCGGCAAAGGCACGCCCGAAGGCACGCCCGCTCATCCGCAGCAGCTCGCGGGCGAGAGGCACGAGCGGCACGCGCAGCGCTCCGCTGTCGTCCGCCTCCGCGTTCACCGGGCAGACTTCCTGGCACACGTCGCAGCCAAAGAGCCAGGCGCCGAGGGCATCGGCTTCCCAGGGATTCAGCTCGCCGGGATGCTCGATCGTCAGGTAGCTGATGCAGCGCCGCGCGTCGATCGTCTGCGGCGCCACCAGCGCACCGGTCGGGCAGCCGGAGAGGCAGCGCGTGCAGCCGCCGCAGGTCGTGCGCAGCGGCTCGTCGGCGGGCAGCTCGGTGTCGGTCAGGATCGCCCCAAGGAAGACCCACGAGCCGGCGCGATCGTGGGTCAGCAGGTTCGTGTTCTTGCCGATCCATCCGACGCCGGCGCGCGCCGCCAGCGCCCGCTCGGCGAGCGGCCGGTCATCGACGAACGGCCGCTCCGCGACGCCGATGCCTTCGGCCGCGAGGTCCTCGGCCAGCTCGGCAAGCCGGGCGTGGAGCTGGCGGTGGTAGTCGCCGCCCAGCGCGTAGCGGGCCACGAGACCGGCCGGCTCCGCCGGCGCCGCCTCGAGCGCCGCGCGGATTGGCGCGGGCAGCGTCCCGGCGCCCGCGTCCCATGCCACGCGGGCCTCCCCGACGTACGGTGCCGCGACCACGATGCTGCTTCGTGCGCCGTTCGCCAGCCGCCGCGGTTCAGTCGCCAGCGACGGCCGCTCCCCGCCCATCCAATCCATGCGCGCCATCCGCCCGGCGCGTACCGATGCCTCGATCTGCGCGCGCGCCTCGGGCATCGGCTCGGCGCTGGTGACGCCGGCGAGCGCCAGGCCGCGTCGTCGCGCGGCCGCGCGGATCAGCTCGCGCGGGTCGGGCGCGCTCATCGGCCCGAATGGCTGCGCAGGAAGGCGGGCGGCTCGCCGGCGGCGGCGACCTGCCTCGGTGGCCGCGCCGGGCTGCGCACCGGCAGGCGCAGCGTGAAGATCGTGCCGCGGCCCGCGGCGAGGTTCGGATCGGCCCGGATGCTGCCGCCGTGCGCATCGACGATGGCCTGGGTGATGTAGAGGCCCAGGCCCAGCCCACCGAACCGGCGCCGGGTCACGTCGCCGTCGGCCTGGTAGAAGCGCTCGAAGATGTGCCCCGCGTGCTCCGGCGCGATGCCCACGCCCTCGTCCGCGATTTCGACGACGATCTCGTCGCCATCGCGCCGCGCCGCGAGGCGGACGGGGCCACCTTCCGGCGAGTACTTCACGGCGTTGTCGGTGAGGTTCGTCAGCACCTGCCCGATACGGTCGCGATCCGCCTCGATCTCGAGCGAGGCTGGCGCGACGAGCGCCACGACGCGCGTCGGGTTCGCCCGCTCCAGCCGGCCGACCACCTCGCGCAGCTCCGCCGCGAGGTCGACCTGACCGACCTCGATGCTCACCGAACCGAGCCGGTCGATCCGGCTCACGTCGAGGAGGTCGTCGACGAGCCGGCGCATCCGCCGCACCTGGGAGCGGATGACGTCGACCTGCGACAGCTCCTTGTGGCGGGCATCTCCCGCACGCAGCCGGGACTCGAGCAGCTGGGCGTAGCCCTGGATGCTGGTGAGCGGCGTGCGCAGCTCATGGCTCACGATCGACAGGAAATCGTCCTTGATGCGCTGCGCCCGGCGTTCGCGGGTGAAGAGCGTGGCATTGGCCAGCGCAATGGCCGCCTGGTCGGCGAATGTGCGCGCCAGTGCCAGCTCGTCCGGCTCCCACTCGCGTGGTCGGTCATGGTGCAGCGACATGGCGCCGATCCCCTCGTCGCCGTAAACGAGCGGCAGGACGAGCATCGAGGCGAATCCCTCCGCGCGGGCCGCCTCGTGCAGCGTCCCCGTGCGCGGATCACTGCGAGCGTCGAGCACGAAGAGCGGTTGGCGCAGCCCGGCTGCGAAGCCGTCGAGGTAGCGCGTTGCCAGCGCGGTGAACCCGTCGGACAGCCCGACCGCAGCGGTCGCGGTGAGGCGCTCGCTGCGCTCGTCCCTCAGGAAGATCGCCGTCCGCTCGGCGGCGAAGATCGCCGACATACTGCGCGCCAGGTGTTGCGCGATCTCGGATGGCGCCAGGTTGCTGGTGATGTCGGCGACCACGGCCTGAAGCGCACCCATGCGAGCGACCTGTGCCTGCAGGTCGGACCACAGGCCCGCGTTCTCGAGCGCCGGTCCCGCACGATCCGCGATGGCGCCGGCCAACCGCTCCTGCTCGGCGCCCAGGCCGCTCGCATCGCGCGTCGCCGTCCACAGCACCCCGCGCACGTTCCCGCGGCTGAGGACTGGCACGGCCAGCACCGCCTGCCAGCCGAAGGCGGCGATGCCGTCGGGGTCTCCCGCCGCCGGGGTGGCGGCAGCATCGGCGCGGCGCACGGAGGCCACCGCTGCCGCGGAGCCGCCGATCCCGTCTCCGACACGCATTGGATGGTCCTCGGTGTGGGCGCGGAAGCGGTCGCGCAGTGCCTGGTCGGGCCCGTCGACGGCCGCGATGCGAAGCTGGCGGGTGCCCGGGTCGCTGAGCAGGACGGCCGTGATCTCGCCGAGGTGCGGCGCCGCCGTTCGGCTCAGTGCGCCGACCACCGCGTCGCGGTCCAGCGTCGAGCTCAGCTCGCGGGTGAGGCTGCTGACCAGCTCGGCCTCGCGCGCGCGCGTCCGCTCGTCCGCCTCCACCTCGAGGCGCTGCTGGAGGCGGGCGTTCTCCGTCGCACGCCCGATGGCCACCCGCGAGAAGAGGCCACCGATGACGCCGATCCCGAGCAGGTACGCGGTGCGCACCGGCAGCTGCGCGCGGACCCCCGGATCAGCGTCGCTGCCGGCCAGCACGACGGCGACATACAGCCCGGCCATCACGATGGCGGACCAGACCGATGCCACGAGCCCGAAGCGCAGCGCCACGCCCAGGACGACGAGGGCGTAGAGGAGGTAGCTATCCGGCGACGACTGGTCGGCCCACACCACGAGCGTCACGGCGATCATGTCGAGCCCCGTGGCGAGCACCCCCACCTCGCGCGCCGGGAAGCGCCCGACGAGGAGGAGGATCACGAGGTTGTAGACCGCGACGGCGCCCAGGACGCCAAGGTCGAAGACCAGCGCCGGGCTGCGATCGCGGAGGACCAGTGCGATCAGGACCGAGAGGACGACGACGACGAAGCGGACGACGACGATCTGCCGTTCCTGGGATCGCATCTGGCGCTCGACGTGGCGGTCGAATTCAGTCAACGGCGCCTGCGGTGGCCCGGGCGAGCTGGACACGGGACGCAGCGTAGCATCGGAACGCTGGACCCCCAGCAGTACACTCGCCGCACGGTGCAACCGAACGGGGGGCGCCGGCGTCTACGGGGCAGCCCGAATTCAACCGAGCTGAGTGCGGAGCACCATGCCCATCACGACCCTCGATCGCACGCGCGCTGAGCGTGGCTGGCGCGGAGCCGCCGCTCGCCGCCTGGCCCTGCTGCCGATCCTGGCGCTCCTCGGCGCGCTGCTGCTGCCGCTCGGTTCGGTGGCGCTCGGCGCGAGCGTCACGATGGAGGCTCGGGGCCTCGTCGGCGGGCGATACGAGAGCGGCGGCTGGCTGGCGATCGCGGTCAGCCTCGGCAACGATGGCGCGCCGGTGACCGGAGCCGTCGTGGTCGACGGCGCGGACGGCAGCGTGCGCCGGCCGCTCGACCTGCCGGCCGGCTCGCGCAAGCAGGTCGAGCTCTACGTCCGCCCCGCGGGTGTTGCACGCCAGGTGAAGGTCCGGTTCGAGGACGACGCGGGTGCCGCGCTGGCCAACGCAACGGTCGACGTGCGGTCCTTCGACACCGTCACGGCCTCGGTGGCGATCGTCGGGGATGGCGCCGGCGTGCTGCGGAGCCAGGTCGTGGGGCGCGGGCAGGGCGGCGGCGACCCCGTGACCCTCGCGGTCTCGGACATGCCGCAGCGACCAGAGCCACTCGACGGCCTTGCGGCCATCGTCTGGGCGGCCGACAGCACCACGTTGACGCCCGACCAGTCGCGTGCCATCGAGCGCTGGATTGCGTCTGGTGGCCAGCTCACCGTCGTCGGCGGACCGGACTGGCAGGCGCGTACCGCGGCCTTTGCGGGCCTGCTGCCGATGACCGACCTCGCCGCCGTCGATGGGGTCTCCACCGTCGCACTGGCCGAGCTGGCCGGCATTGCAGAGGAGCTCCCCGCCGCAACCGTGGCCAGCGGGCCGCTGCGCGACACCGCCCTCGGACTGGCCACGACGGACGACGAGGCCGCGATCCCCCTCCTCGGAACGATGAGCTTCGGCGCTGGCCGCGTCACGTATCTCGCGGTCGACGTCGCCGGCGAGGCGTTCCGCAGCGCAGCGACCGCCCCGCTCCTCTGGGCGCGTGTGCTCCCTGCCCAGGCGGCTGGCGGCGGCGCGTTCGTGGACCCCGGCATGGACGCTGAGGGGATCATGAGCCAGGCTCTCTCGGCGATCCCGTCGCTCGAGGTTCCGCCGGCCGAGCTGCTGCTCGCCGTGCTCGCGACCTACATCCTGCTCATCGGGCCGATCAGCTACATCGTCCTGCGGCGGCTCGACCGCCGCGAGCTCGCGTGGATCACCGCACCGGTGCTCGTCGTGCTCTTCACGGCCGGCTCGTACGGCGTGGGCGCCTCCCTGAAAGGCACGAGCGTGGTCGTGAACGAGATCGCCGTCGTGCGGACCGCGGTCGACGGGTCGGCGGCATCGGTCCAGAGCTTCGCGGGCATCTTCTCTCCGAGCCGCGACGCCTACGACGTCTCGGTCGCGGGCGACGCCCTGATCGCCACGCTGCGCTCCTTCGACCAGGACCCGAACGCGCGGCGCGGCTACGTCGTCGAGCAGGGTGAGCCGGCACGGCTGCGCGGGCTGCAGGTCACGACCTTCGGGCTGCAGGCGATCCGCGCCGACACGGTGATCGACTACGACCCGGGGCTGAGCGTGACGTGGCACAGCGGCGATGGCGAGATCACCGGCGAGGTGACGAACCACGCGGCAGTGGCCATGACCGACGTCGCCATCGTGACGACGAGCGGCGGCCGCATGATCGGCGACCTGGACCCCGGCGAATCTCGCGAGTTCACGCTCCGCTTCTCGATGCCGCAGGGTTCGCCGTCGGATGCCGTCTACGGATTTGGCGGCTTCGACAACGCCACGGAACGCCAGCGCGAGATCACCGCACGGCGCCAGGTCATCGATGCGCTCGTCGGGTATGGCCAGTTCGGCATGCAGCCGATGGGTGGCGCGGGACTGGATCGCGGACCGTTCATCCTGGGCTGGCGAGACGATGCGCCGCCGACATCGGTCACGCTCGACGGGACCGAGGTGCAGCAGTACTCACAGACACTCGAGGTGATCAGCGGCCGCCCGTCCCTGGGCCCGGGCCACGTCGAGCTGCCACCGCTCCAGCTGTCGGCCACGCTGCTTGCCACGGACGGCGACGCCTCTGCCAACGACGGCGCCTCCGCCTTCATCGGCAACGGAAGCGGCACGTTCGCCATCACCCTGCCGCTCGAGGCATTCGGCATGGAGGTGAGCGGCGTGACGATCGTCGCCGGCAGTGACCCGTCGATGCTCGTGGTCGAGGGTGGCGCCTTCCCCGGCATGTTCCCGTTGGGCCTCAAGCTCGAGGTGCAGGAGGTGGCGACCGGCGAATGGCGCGAGCTGGGCGACCTGGCGCAGGCCACCCGCTACAAGGTTGATGATCCCGCCTCGATCATCGATGGCGGCGGGCGCATCACGGCACGGGTCGTCGGCGACGCGATCGATCCCTCGTTCGGCCAGATGCCGGTCTGGGTCAGCGCTGCGGTGGAGGGCGATATCTGATGACCCCTGTCGTCGAGATCCGCGGCCTCGTGAAGCGCTACGACGAGCACGTCGCGGTCGCCGGTATCGACCTCACCGTCGGCCCTGGCGAGATCTACGGGTTGGTGGGACCGAATGGCGCCGGCAAGACGACGACGATGAAGATCCTGGCGACGCTGCTCGCGCCGACCGCAGGCGAGGCGCGTGTCTCGGGGCTCGAGGTCACCGAGCAGCCGATCGAGGTCCGCCGGCGCATCGGCTACATGCCCGACTTCTATGGCGTCTACGACGACCTTCGCGTCTGGGAGTACCTCGACTTCTTCGCTCGCTGCTATGGCGTCCCGTCGGCCCGGCGTGCTGGCACGGTCGACGAGCTGCTCGCCATCGTCGGGCTCTCCGACAAGCGAGGCGCCTACGTCGAGGCGCTCTCCCGCGGCATGCGGCAGCGGTTGTGCCTGGCACACACGCTGGTCCACGACCCGGCGCTGCTCATCCTCGACGAGCCGGCATCCGGCCTCGACCCGCGGGCGCGGGTGGAGATGCGCGAGATCCTGCGCGAGCTGCGCGCCATGGGCAAGACGATCCTCGTCTCGAGCCACATCCTTCCCGAGCTGGCCGAGATGTGCACGGCGGTCGGGATCATCGACCGCGGCCGGCTCCTCCGTTCGGGCCGCATTGCCGACATCGAGCGGTCCCTGCGCGCCAATGCCCTGCTTCGGATCGATGTGGTCGGCGACGGCGCCGCGGCGGCCGCGTGGCTCGAGGAGCGAGCCGGTATCGCCGACGTGCTCCCGCTCGACGACGCCCCCGCCGGGATCTCGCGCATCGAAGCGACCTACGACGGTGAGCCCGGCGCGCAGGCCGCCCTGCTGCGCGAGATGATCGAGGCGGGCCACGTCGTGGCCGGCTTCACCCAGGCGGCGAGCGACCTCGAGGAGATCTTCCTCAAGGTCACCGGGCGCGACGACGACGAGGAGGAGGCGGCATGACCGCGGCAATCGCCCCGAGGCGCGCATCGGCCCCGCGCGAATGGCTGGCGGCGGTCGGCACGATCATGGTCAAGGAGCTCCGCTCGCGGATGCGCGGCCGGCGAGCCTTCGTGGTGCTGACGATCTACCTCGGGATCCTGGCGCTCATCGCCTACGGCGTGTACGTCGTCATCGTGCCGAGCGCTCGTGCCCAGGGCGGCTTCGGGGCTCCCGTGAACGCCTCGGCCCTGGTCGGGCAGGCGATCTTCATCCTCCTGTCCTTCTTCCAGCTGCTCCTCGTCTGTTTCATCGCGCCCGCCTTCACCTCCGGAGCGGTCAGCCTCGAACGCGAGAAGCAGACGCTCGACCTCCTCGTGAGCACCCCGATGCGACCCGGCGCGATCATCGTCGGCAAGCTCCTGGCGGCGCTTGCCTTCGTCTTTCTCATGATCCTGGCGGCGGTGCCCCTCTCGGCGCTCGTGCTGCTCTACGGCGGGGCCGAGACCGAGGACATCGTGCGGCAGCAGCTGGTGTTGCTGGCAACGGCGGTGGGACTGGGCGCCATCGGTCTCTTCTTCTCCGCGCTGGTGAAGCGCACGCAAGCGGCCACCGTGCTGACCTACATCACGATGCTGGCGCTGACCGTCGGGACCGTGCTGCTCTTCATCTTCTGGTCCGCGGTCATCGTCCGCGGCAACGAGGAGGCGGGACGCTTCAACGGGCTGAACGACCGAGCGCCGGAGTGGCTCGTCTACCCCAACCCGGTGATCGCGATGATCGACGTCGTCGCCGAGACAGAGACGCAGAGCTTCGGCGGGATGACCCAGATCCTGGCCCAGATCCGCGGTGTCGAGGTCGGGTTCAACGACTTCGGTGGCGCGGCGATCGACTGCGCACCGGGCGTCGCCTGCCCGCTGCCGGCACCCGGGGTGGCGCCCGATGTCGGGAACGGCGTGGCGGGGCACTTCTGGCCGCGTATCGCCGTCACGCTCGGCGCCATCGCCGTCCTGCTCACGCTGGTCTCGATGCGGCTCATCGTGCCCGCCGGGATGCGATTCGTGTTCCGCCGGCGGCGCCGCGCGGCGCTGCCGGTGGTTGAGCCCGGCGCCGGCGAGTCGATGCCCGAGCCTCCGACGCCAGCAACGCCATCGCAGGACCCAGCCCCATGACCGATGGGCGAGCGGCCGCGCTCATCCGGGACGGGCTCGGCGAGCCGGCGCTGGCACGGCTGCGCTCCCTGCGGCGCCGCCTGTGGTGGCGCCGATCGGTCTTGCTCGCAGCCCCGATCGCGGCCGCCGGCCTCGCCATCGCGGCCGTCGTGCTCCTCGTCGGCCGAACGATCGCCATCGAGCCGCTACCCCTGCTGCTTGCCGCGCTCGGCGCCGCGACGCTCGTCGCCTGGCTCATCGCAAGCTGGCTGCGACGCCCGTCATTGGCGGAGACCGCACGACGCGCGGATGCCGAGCTCGCGCTTCGCGAGCGGCTCGGGACCGCGCTGGAGCTCCTCGACCGGGGCGCCGATGACCCACTCGCGCAGCGCCAGCTGAGCGATACCCGGAACCGCCTCGAGGCTGCCTCGATCGACCACGCCTTCCGGCCACACCTGTCTCGGCGCGTGATTGGCGCGGGCGGCGTGGCGCTGGCGCTGGTGCTGGTGCTTGTGGTCTGGCCCAACCCGCAGGACGACCTGCTGCGCGAGCGCCGCGCGATCCGGGATGCGAGCCGCAGCGTGGCGGAGCGGATCGAGGACCTTGCCGACGAGGCGGAGCAGGAGGGCGCCGAGACCGAAGATCCGAAGCGGGACGAGCTCGTCCAGGAGCTCCGCGAGCTTGCCCGCCAACTCCGGGACCAGGGCGACGACCGCGAGGCAACGCTGGCGCGGATCGGCTCGGTGCAGGAGTCGCTCGAGCGCATGCGCGACCCACAGGCGGCCGCGCTCGACGCCGCGCTCACCCAGCTGGCACGCGCCACCTCGCGCGCCGCCACCGGCGACGAGAACGCCAATCCCGATGGCAGCGGCGAGCAGGCCGCCGGCGACCTGGAAGAGCTCGCGTCGCAGGTGGACGACCTCACGCAGCAGCAAGCGGCGGCTCGCGCCGACGCGCTGAGGTCTGCTGCTGAGGGGGCGAGCGCGGGGCAGGCAGAGATCGCGCGGCGGCTCGCAGACGCGGCGGACGCCCTGGAACGTGCGGCGCAGACCGGCGACGCGACTGACGAGGACGCGGCCGCGGAAGCGCTGCGGTCAGCGGCGGACGCGTTCCGGGACGGCGAGCGAGAACGGCAGCTGCAGCGCGACATCGCGCGCGCGCAGTCGGAGCTCTCCGATGGCTCGCGTCAGGTGGCGCGCGCCGGCGACCCCGCACCGGGGAGCAGCGGCCAGCCGGGCACGGGAACCGGCAACAACCCGGGCCAGCCCGGGGCGAGCGGCGCGCCGGGGTCTGGCGTCAATCCAGGCTCATCGGGCCAGCCGGGTCAGCCAGGTAGCTCGGGCCAGCCAGGCCAGCCTGGCAGCTCGGGCCAGCCAGGTCAGCCGGGGGCATCGGGCGCTCCCGGTTCAGGTCAGGGCCAGGGGCAGGGCCAGGGGCAAGGTCAGGGCCAAGGGCAGGGTCAGGGGCAAGGTCAAGGGCAGGGGCAGGGCCAGGGCCAGCAGCCCGGCCAGGGTGGCGGCGGCGGTGGTGGCGGCACGACCGCGCGTCGGATCCCCGGCGGTGGCCTCCGCACCGGCGGCTTCGACGGGCCAAGCCAGGGCAACAAGGGTTTCGAAGTCGACGGCTCAGACGGCGTCTTTACCGATTTCGACCGCATCGGCCAGCCCGGTGATCCGGATTTCATCGCAGGCCAGGGTGGCAACGGCGGCAACGAGCAGACCGGCAGCGGCAGCGGCGCCGGGTTCGACAACGATTCGGTGGTGCCCTACTCGTCGGTGTTCGGGCTCTTCCGTGACTTCGCCAACAACCGGCTCGACAGCACCGACGTGCCGGTGACGCTCAAGGACTTCGTGCGCGACTACTTCAGCCGGCTCGAGCCGACCCAGTGAGGAACCGATGATCGACGAGACGACCACCACCACCCCGCGCGCCGACGGCCTCCAGCCCGAGCGCTTCGCCGAGCTGGCAAATGCGATCGAGGGCGAGGTCGGCCGCTTCATCGTCGGCCAGGCCCAGCTCGTGCGCCAGACGCTGATCAGCCTGCTCGCCGGCAGCCATGCGCTGCTCGAGGGCGTTCCGGGCCTGGGCAAGACGATGCTGGTGCGGACCATGGCCGACGCGCTCGAGCTCGGGTTCAGCCGCATCCAGTTCACGCCGGACCTGATGCCGGCCGACATCGTGGGCACGAACATCATCGTCGAGGAGGGCGGCGAGCGCCGCTTCCGCTTCCAGCAGGGGCCGATCTTCTCGAACCTCGTCCTGGCCGACGAGATCAACCGCGCCACGCCGAAGACCCAGTCGGCGCTGCTCGAGGCGATGCAGGAGCACCGCGTCACCGTCGCCAAGCAGCAGTACACGCTGTCGGAACCGTTCTTCGTTCTCGCGACGCAGAACCCGCTCGAGATGGAGGGCACCT
>DAINOY010000014.1:0-13941 GCA_036743735.1 Chloroflexota bacterium | reverse complement strand
TTCGGCCATGGGGGCGCGTTACTGCTGGTGCTCCTCGATGTACTCCACGGCGTCGGAGACCTTCTGGATCTTCTCGGCGTCCTCGTCCGAGATCTCCATCCCGAACTCCTCCTCGAGGCTCATGATGAGCTCGACGAGATCCAACGAGTCGGCGTTGAGGTCCTCCACGAACGAGGCGTCGGTCGTGACCTCCTCCTCGTCGACACCGAGCTGCTCGACGATGATCTTCTTGAGCCGCTCGTAGGTGGTACCGTCGGTCACCTATGTCCTCCTGTTCGCCGATGATCGGGAAACTTGTCCCAATACGCCGTTCACGAGGCGACGGGCCGCATCCCCGGCGTAGATCCGAGCGAGCACCACGGCGTCTCTGATCGCCTCAGGGCTCGAAGTCGCGGCGGAGTATATCACCTCGTAGATGGCGCTCCGCAGGATCGCGCGCTCCACCCGACCGAGCTCCTCGACCGGGATCTGGGGTGCCAGCTGACCGATCTGGGCGTCGAGCTCGGCCCGATGCTCGCCGACGCCGCGCACGATCGCGCGCGCGTGCTCCAGCACCTCGGGCGAGAGTCCACGCTCGGTCGCGAGGCGCTCGACGGCCGGCTCCCCGCGTGTGGCGCCGAAGTCGGCCTCGAACAGCGCGAGGAGGGCCAGGCGCCGGGCCTGTGACCCGGCCGTCCGCTCCGGGCTCCGCCGGCGCGCACGCGAGCTCAGGCCGTCCCCTCCACGATGCTGATCGGCTCCGCGACCGGCTGGATCGCAAAGCTCGGATGCTCGCGGACCCAGGTCGCGATCGTGTCGGGGATGCGGGCCGCGGCCGCCTCAGAGGCGGCGAGAATCGTGTGCTCGATCATCCTCGCCTTGGCGCGGCCGTGGGTGACGATGCTGACGCCGCGGACGCCGAGCAGCGGCGCTCCGCCGTAGCGCTCGTAATCGAACCGATGCTTCAGCCGGTCGAAGCCGGGCTTGAGGGCGAGCAGCGCGACCGGCGCCACGAGGCCCTGGCTCAGGTCGTCACGGATCGAGCGGAAGATGTACGAGGTCACGCCCTCGAAGAACTTGATGACCACGTTTCCGACGAACCCATCGCAGACGATCACGTCGGCGGCATGGCGAGGCAGGTCGCCGCCCTCCACGTTGCCGATGAAGTTGAGGTCCGCGTCGCGCAGCTGCTGGTGCGCCTCGCGGGTCAGCGCGTCGCCCTTCTCCTCCTCCTCGCCGATGTTGAGGAGGCCGACCCGCGGCCGCGCCACACCCAGCACCCGCTCGGCGTAGATCGAGCCCATCACCGCGTAGTGCAGCAGGTTGGCCGGTGACGAATCGACGTTCGCGCCGACGTCGAGGATCATGATCGGCCCGGTGGCGGTCACGATGTGCGCAGCCAGCGCCGGGCGCTCGATTCCGGGGATGCGGCCCAGGCGCAGCACGGCGGCGGCCATCGACGCGCCGGTCGATCCGGCGCTGACGACGGCATCCGCGTCACCGTCGCGGACGAGGTTCGTGGCCACCAGCACCGACGCGCGACGCTTGGCGCGCAGCGCGACGGCCGGGGGCTCCCCCATCTCGATCCGCTCGGGAGCGTCGACGCAGGTCAGGCTCGCGGGCCGCCCACGGCCGTACTCGGCGACCTCGCGCTCGATGCGCGGAACATCGCCGACCAGGATCACCTCGTCGGCGTGGCTCGCCGCGTAATTGATGGCACCGCGCACGATCTCGCGCGGAGCGTGGTCGCCGCCCATCGCATCGACGGCGATTCGCATCGGGGGCGTGGGCCGAAGGGCCCGGGCGCGCTCGTCCGTCAGCGCTGGCCGTCAGCCTGGGACTGCGGCTCCATGTTGATGACTTCGCGGCCGTTGTAGTACCCGCAGGTCGGGCAGACATGATGCGCCCGCTTCAGCTCGTGGCAGTGCGAGCACTCGACGAGCGGCGGCGCGCTGATGGCGAGGTGGGCCCGGCGCTCACCCTGGCGCGCCTTCGACACCTTCCGCTTGGGGACGCCCACGCGTTGACTCCTTGGATCGGTTCAGCTTCGATGGATGCACCACCGATCGGCGAACAGCGGCCAACGGCGGGACGCCAGAGTATAGCCGTGCCGGGGTCTCGACCGCCAGTGGCTCAGTCGCGATCGGACTCGAGCAGGCGCGCGAGGCCTGCCAGGCGCGGATCGATCTCCGCCTCCTCGTGGTCGTGCGTGCCGCGGTCGAGCCGCTCGCCGCAGACCGAGCAGAGGCCCGGGCAATCCGGCCGGCAGAGCGGAATCATCGGCTCGACGAGGAGCAGCTCGTCGTGGATCGTGGCGGTGAGGTCGATCTCGTGGTGCTCGGTGATGCGCTGGATCGCCTCGTCCCCCTCCGCCACCGCGACGGCGCGGCCGGTGTCGAGCTCGACCGATGGCAGGAACTCCTCGTCGAGCGTGACGCTCACCTCGTCGACGAAGGGCTCGAGACAGCGCGCGCAGGTGCGCCGCACCGGGGCGTCGACGCGGCCGCGGACGAGGATGCCGCGATTCGTGCGTGCCAGGCGCAGCTCGGCGTCGAGCGGCCCTGCCAACTCGATGTCCGGCACCGCCACGTAGTGATCGCGCAGCGCGACGCGACGTTCCGCGCCGGGCGGCTCGGCCAGGAGCCCGGCGACGTTGATGCGGGTCATGGCCTCGCGGTGGTCTGGGCGCTCTCCTCCTCGATCGCGGTCGCGACGGGTCCACCGTCGCGATTCGGGTCGGGGATGCGGTGCCGCTCATCGAGCATGTCGATGCCGCGCTTGATGCTGGTCAGCGCCTTGATGCACTCGCCCTCGAGCCGGATCAGCACACCGGCGGCGTACTCGTCCGCGCCACGCCGCACCTCGGCCGCCTCGCGCTGCGCGGCGTCGAGGATCTCGCCGGCTCGCTCCTGCGCCACCTTCACCAGCTCGCGCTCCTCGATGAGGACGGTCGCCTGTTCCTGCGCGCGACCGATGATGCGGTCCGCCTCCTCGCGGGCGAGGTCGGTGATGCGGCCGGCCTCCTCGGTGACGCGCTTCGCCTGGCGCACCTCGTCGGGAACGCTGGCGCGCAGCTGATCGATCAGCTCGAGCATGGCCGCCTGGTCGACGACCACGTTCGTGGTGAGCGGCAGCTTCTTGCCCGTCTCGATGATCGACTGGAGACGCTCGATGAGAAAGATGATGTCCGTGGCGCGGTCCCTCCCCGAGGCCGAATCTCACGCGGATCGCTCGGTTGATCGCAGAGTATACCGCCGCCCCGTCCAGCCCCCGGGTCAGGCGGGCGCGCGCCGCGCGAGTGCCTCTGCCACCGGCCAGGGCACCATCGGCTCCACGTCGCCGCCGAACCGCCAGACCTCCTTCGTCAGGGTGGAGCTCAGGTAGCCGAACTCGAGCGCGGTCATGAGGAAGGTCGTGTCGATCTCGGGCGCCAGCTTGCGGTTCGTGTGCGCCATCTGCAGCTCGGCCTCGAAGTCGCTCGTGGCGCGCAGGCCGCGCACGAGGAACGTCGCGCCCTGCCGTCGTGCGAACTCGACCGTCAGGCCGTCGAAGCCGGCCACGCTCACGTGGTCGCCGAGGCCCGAAACACACGCCTCGATGAGCGCGACCCGCTCGTCGACGGTGAAGAGCGGAGCCTTCTTCGGGTTGTGCAGGACCGCCACGACGAGCCGGTCGAAGAGCTGCGCCGCACGGCGCGCCACGTCGAGGTGAGCGTTCGTCATCGGGTCGAACGAGCCGGGAAAGATGGCAACTCGCGGCACGGCTACGGTTCCTCCACGCGCTCGAGGAAGGTGAGGCTCGTCTCACCGAAACGACGTTCGCGCCAGCGATCGAGCCCGGCCACGGCGGGGATCGGTGTGCGCCAGAAATGCTTCACGACGAGCGTGGCGTCGCTCGCCAGGTGGCGTCGAACCTGCTCGAGCGGCGCGAGGATAGCACGCTCCTCGTACGGCGGATCGAGCACGACGAGGTCGAATGGCTCGCCAGGATCGCCCGCCAGGAAGCGCCCCACCTCCGTCTGCTGGACCGATGCCCGCGCGGCCAGCCCGGTCCGCTCGAGGTTCGAGCGGATCGCGCTGATCCCCTCGCGCGAGCGCTCGACGAAGGTCGCCTGCGCCGCCCCGCGCGAGAGTGCCTCGATCCCGATCGCCCCGCTGCCGGCGTAGAGGTCCAGGACACGGGCATCGAGCACGCGCGCGCCCAGGATCCCGAAGAGCGTCTCCTTGACGCGGTCGGTGATCGGCCGCGTGGCGCGGTCGCGGGGCGCGACGAGCGAGATGCTGCGCGCGCTGCCGGCGATGACCCGCATCGGTCAGTCCGTCTCCTCGCTCGCCTCGCGCGCGACGAACTCCGCCTGGAGCCGGGCCAGCTCGGGACGGGCGGTAAGCGTCGGATCGACCTCCACGAGCCGGTTCGCGATCTCCTTGGCGTCCCAGGCCAGGCGAACGTGCCGCGGCTCGAAGAGGCTGGCCACGCGCAGCGGCGGCAGTCCCGCCTGGCGCGTCCCGAGGAGATTGCCCGCCCCGCGCAGGGCGAGATCAGCCTCGGCGATGACGAACCCATCCGTCGTCCCGCGCACGACCTCGAGCCGCTCCCGGCTGCGCTCGTCGGTTGCGTCGCTGAGCAGGATGCAGAAGGACCGATGCGCTCCACGGCCGACCCGGCCGCGGAGCTGGTGGAGCTGCGCGAGCCCGAAGCGCTCCGCATCCTCGATGACGATGACGCTCGCGTTCGGGATGTCGATCCCGACCTCGATGACGGTCGTGGCCACGAGCAGGTCGATCTCGCCGGCGGCGAAGGCCCGCATCGTCGCGTCACGCTCCTCGGCGCGCAGCTGGCCGTGGACGAGCCCGATTCGCAGCTGCGGCAGGGCGGCGCGCAACCGCTCGGCCTCGGCCTCGGCCGACGCCGCCTCGAGCGCCTCCGATTCGACCACGAGCGGCACGACGACGAACGACTGCCGCCCGGCCGCCGCCTCATCGGCCAGGAACCCCTGGATGCGCGGCAGGGCGGACCGGTCGCGCAGCTCGGTGCGGATCTCACGGCGCCCCGGAGGCAGCTCGCGAATGCTGCTGATCTCGAGGTCGCCGTAGAACGTCAGCGCCATCGTGCGCGGGATGGGGGTCGCGGTCAGGGCCAGGACGTGTGGCTCGCGATCACCGGCCTTGGCCTGCAGGGCGGCGCGCTGCGCCACCCCGAAGCGGTGCTGCTCATCGACCACGGCGATGCCGAGCCGCGGCAGCTCGACGCCCTCGCTGATGACGGCGTGGGTGCCGATCACGACGTCGGCCAGTCCGCCGGCGAGCGCCTCGTGCACCTCGCGCTTTCGCGCCGCGCCGAGGCTGCCCGACAGCAGCTCGCTGCGCACGCCGAGCGCGTCGAGCAGCGGGGCGAGGCCGGCGTGATGCTGCCGCGCCAGGATCTCGGTCGGCGCCATGAGCGCTCCCTGCCAGCCGGCCCGCACGGCCGCCGCGAGCGCGATCGCCGCGACCGCGGTCTTGCCGCTGCCGACGTCGCCCTGGAGCAGGCGGCGCATCGGCCGATCGCGGCCGAGGTCGGCGACCACCTCATCGACGGCCCGGCGCTGGTCGCCGGTCAGCGTGAACGGCAGCGCGGCCAGGAGGGCGTCCAGCTCGGCGGCGTCGACGGCGATCTCCGGCGCCCGATGCTGGGTGCGCGCCGCTCGCGCGCGGGCGAGCGTGAGCTGAAGGGCGAGCAGCTCGTCGAACGCGAGGCGATCGATCGCCGCTTCGACATCGGCGGCGGCATCGGGGAAGTGGATCGTCGCGAGTGCGTCGCGCAGCGGCAGCTTCGAGCCGCGCTCCGCATCGGTCAGCGGATCGCGGACCAGCGGAAGGCCGATCTCCAGGATCCGCGCCAGCAGCTCGCGCAGCCGCTTCTGCGTCACGCCCGAAACGAGGCGGTAGACCGGCACGACGCGCCCGGTGTGAATCGATTCCGCACCGGCAGGCGAGAAGTCGGGCGAGGTGAACTGGGCGCGCCAGCCGCGCAGCGTCACCTTGCCGCTGATCACGATCTCCTGGCCCGTGCGGAGGCGACGCTCGACGTACCGCCGGCCGAACCAGACCGCCTCGGCGCTGCCGCTCTCGTCGCTGAGCTGGGCGATGACGCGCTGCGGACGCCGCCCGAAGCCCTGCTCGACCCGCACGTCGCCGACCGTGACGCGGGCCGACTGCTTCTCGTCCGGCACGAGGTCAGCGAGCGGCCGAAGGTCGCTGAAGTCGTCGTAGCGGAACGGGAAAGTGAAGAGCGCCTGGCGTGGCGTCTCGATCCCCAGCCGTCGCAACGCTGCGAGTGAGCGGCGCAACTCGGGCAGGACAGCGCCGAGCGGCGTGTCGAGGAGCTCGGGGCCAGCGTGGATCGTCACGCCGGGGTCGATTGCATCGGTCGATCGTAGCGTGCTAGCATCGGTCCGCTCCGGCGCCCTGCGCCGGTTCGTTCATGCATGGAGACCCCAATGGCACGAGTGTGCGACATCTGCGGCAAGCGGCCGATCACCGGCTGGAACCCGCAGTCGGTCGGGATGAACCGGAAGCGCGCCCTGCGACGCTGGATCCCGAACCTTCAGCCGATGACGATCGAACGCGCAGGCCGCACCGAGAAGGTGAAGGCCTGCTCTCGCTGCCGCCGCACCGCCCAGAAGATCTGATCCTGGCGGCCTGATGGCCGCCACAGCGACCGATGCGCCCGCCAGCCGGCGGGCGTTTGCCGTGCCAGGCTCATTCGACCCCGGTGTCCATGACGAGCGTGAACGGCCCATCGTTCACGAGCTCGACCGTCATCTGCGCGCCGAAGCGGCCACGTTCGACGTGGATCCCGTGATCACGGATGCGGGCCACGAAGCGCTCGACGAGCGGCGCCGCGACGTCGGGCGGAGCGGCGGGTGAGAAGCTCGGCCGCCGGCCACGGCGGGTCGAGGCCAGGAGCGTGAACTGGCTGACGACGAGCAGCGCACCGCGGACGTCAGCGACCGATCGATTCGTGCGTCCCTCCTCGTCCTCGAAGTAGCGCAGCTCGGCGAGCCGGTCGGCGAGACGATCGACCTGCGCCGGGCCATCGCCGTTGGCGATCCCGACGAGCACGACAGCCCCCGTCCCGATGGCGGCCACCGCCTGGCCGTCTACGCTGACACTCGCGCGGGTGACGCGCTGCACGACGAGGCGCATGCGCGATGCCGCTAGCCGGCCTGGCTGGCAGCCGGCGCTGCGGAACTGGCGGGCAGCGCGGACCCCGGCGGCGTCGGCACCTCGGTCGCTCCGGACGCCTCGCGGTCGCGCGGTGGCCCGAGCGCGCCACGCGAGAAGGAGGCGCCGGGATTCCAGATCATCCAGCCTTCGGCACCGGTGTCGGCGGCGGCGCTCATCTCGGCCAGCACCTGGTCGGCGCTGTACGGCGGGAACGGCCCGTAGCCGAAGTCCTGGATCCAGGGGCGAATCTTCATCGGCAGCCCCTCCGCCTCGGCGCTCATGCGGGTCAGCGACTCGGCCACAACGTCATACGGGTGGTCGTTCGGCACGTCGAAGCCGAAGACGCCGGGGCCGTAGTGGCTCGGATACACCATGGGGCAGAAGTAGTCGACGTACGGCATGATCGTCTCGGGCCGCTGGCCGATGCCCTGATCGTCGGGCACGATGAAGCTGATGGGGAAGACATCCGCGCCCAGGAATGCCCGCGTTGCCTCCAGCCGGTCGCTCACCACGCGCAGGACGCGCCGCATCGCGGGCAGGCGGAATGACTGCGTGTTCGGCAGGTTCGTGTCGGCAACGTCGTACGGGCCGTCGCTGAAGAAGCGGATGTAGTCGAGCTGCACCTCGTCGAACCCTTTGTCAGCAAGGTCGCCGGCAAGCGCCGCCAGGTACTCCGCCACGCCGGATGCGGCCGGGTCGAGCCAGATGCCGCCGATGTTGTCGCGCCACGGCTCGCCCGTCGCGACGTTCATGACCGCGAGCTCAGGCCGCGCCGCGCCAACCGTGTTGTCCTTCATCGAGACCATGCGCGCGATCGTGTAGATCCCGCGCGCCTTCAGCTCTGGCAGCAGGTCGGCGAGATCGAAGAGCGGCGCGCGCTGGGTGGCGCCGGCCTCGACGGCGGCCGGCAGGTCGGTGGCCCAGAAGAGCTGGCCATCGGTCTCCTTCACGTCGATGACCATCGCGTTCGCCTCCGTCTCGTCGATGAGCGCCAGCATCTCGTCGAGCGCGCCGGGCCGTTCGAAGACCGATGCCGGCGCGTAGAGCGCTCGGGCGGTGAATGGCTCGAGTGCGACATCGGCGGCCTCGGTGCCATCGGCCACCGGCATCTCCGCGATCCGGTAGCCGGCGCGTTTCACGATCAGCGTCGCGTTCTCGGCGATCCCGGCAAGCCGGTAGCTGCCATCCGCGTCGGTGTGCGTGACGAGCTGCGGGTCGCCTTCCACGAACACCGTGGCGTCCGCAACCGGCGCTCCGGCATCGTCCGACACCGTCCCGGAGAACACGTTCGAGCGCAGCTCGACGGCAAGGTCGCCCTCGGCCGGGACGATCGCCTCGGCCGGGTCCCAGCCGTCACGGCGAAGATCGATCGATGCGCCCCGCAGCGCGGTGACGGGGACGGCACCGCTCGCATCGGTGATCCCCGAGGCTCCGTCGACGGCCACCTCGACCCCGTCGATTGGCTCGCCGCTGGCCCCATCGGTGACGGTGATCGTCAGCTCGCGTGGTGGCTCCGGCGTCGGCGACGGCAGAAGCGGCAGCTGTCCGTCACTGCATGCGCTGGCGACGAGCGCCAGGAGGACGAGGATGACGAGCGGAAGTCGCGCGCGGGACGGCAGGGACATCGGCCCCTATTGTGCCGGTCGGCGCTCACCCGCAGCGGCAGCCGTTGCACGGAGCTCGGCGATGACCGGGGCCAGGTCACCGCGGTTGCGATACAGCGCGCTGCCGACGACGAGCACCTCGCCGCCGGCGGCATACGCCTCGCCGATCGTCTCGGCGTTGACCCCGCCATCGATCCCGATCGGAAGCTCGAGCCCGCGGCGCTCGATCTCGGCGCCAAGGCTGCGCAGCTTCGGCATGACGTCGTGGATGAACGCCTGTCCGCCGAACCCCGGATGCACGGTCATGACCAGGAGCATCTCGACCCGCTCGAGGTATGGATGGACTGATTCCGCCGGCGTCTCCGGGTTGATCGCGATGCCCGGCTGCTTCCCGGCGGCACGGATCGCGTCGATGACGGCGTCGGGGTCGTCATCCGCCTCGACGTGGAAGATGACGAGGTCGCTTCCCGCCTCCGCGAACTCATCGACGTAGCGCAGCGGCTCGCTGATCATCAGGTGGCTGTGAAACGGCAGCTGGGTCACCGGGCGAACCGCCTCGACCACCACCGGGCCCAGGCTGATGTTCGGCACGAAGTGCCCGTCCATGACGTCGAGGTGGATCGAGTCGACGCCGCCACGTGCCGCGCGCTCTACCTCGGCACCGAGCGACGCGAAATCCGCGTTCAGGATCGAGGCGCTGATCTGCGGCGGACGGCTCATGCGCCGGCGAGCGTCGCAGCCGGCCGAGCCACCCCGCGCAACGGGCGGCCGGCGAGCTGCGCATGCAGCTGCCCGCAGGCCGCCTCGATCTCCCGACCGCGGGTGTCGCGGACGGTGACGGCCACGCCGGCCCCGCGGAGGACGGCGACGAACGCGTCAATCCCCGTCCGTGGTGTGCCGCTCCAGGGTGATCCGGGTGTCGCGTTGAGCGGGATCAGGTTGACGTGGCAACGCCAGCCGCGCGCGAGGCCTGCCAGCCGCCCCGCCTGCTCGGGCGTGTCGTTGACCCCGTCGATCATGACGTACTCGAGGCTGACCCGGCGGCGCGTCCGCTCGGCGAAGCGACGCCCCGCACCGATCACCGCGTGGATCGGCCACTTGCGATTGATGGGGACGAGCTCGTCGCGCAGCTCGTCGCTCGCCGCGTGGAGGCTGATCGCCAGGTTGACCTGCGGCAGCTCCTCGATGACGCGCTCCATCCCCGGCACGACACCCGAGGTGCTGATCGTCAGATGCCGCGCGCCGATCCCGAGCCGCTCGGGGTCGTTCAGCAGCCTGACCGCCTCGAACACCCGGTCGGCGTTGTTCAGCGGCTCGCCCATGCCCATGAACACGATGTTGTAGTGGCCGCTGCGGCTTGCGGCGCGCCAGTCGCTGCCGAGCGCCTGCCACGGCGCCCGATGCCAGTGCAGCACCTGGTCCACGATCTCCGCCGGCGTGAGCTGACGGCCGAAGCCCGCCTGGCCGGTGGCGCAGAACGGGCAGGCGACCGCGCAGCCGGCCTGGCTGCTGATGCAGATCGTCGTCCGAGCGCCTGCGCGCCCGCGGGCCGGGTAGCGCATCAGCACCGACTCGACACGCTGCCCGTCATGCAGCTCGTGGACCGCCTTGGCGGTCAGGCCGCCATCCGCGCGCAGGACGTGGCTGCCGGCGATCGAGCTCCAGCGAAACGCGTTGGACAGCTCCGAGCGCAGGCCGACTGGCAGCTCGGTCAGGGCGGCGAAGCCGTCCGCCTCGGGCCGGTGGACACCCGCCATGACCTGCGCGGCCCGATACGCGGGCTCGCCGCGGGCGGCGAGCCACGCGGCGAGCGAAGCGTGGGTGACGGCAGCGATCGCCGGCGCGGGACCGGCGAGCGGCAGCTCAGTCACGACGCCCGAAGACGAGCCAGGCGTAGTAGAGGAACGTGAGCAGCGCCGTCAGCGCTCCGGCGACGTAGGTCCAGGCGGCAGCCTTCAGCACGTCCCGCGCGCCGTCGTGCCGCTCTCCGGAGAGGCCGAGCGTGTTCACGAAGGCGAGGGCCTTGCCCGACGCACCGATCTCGACCGGCAGCGTGGCAAACGTGAAGAGCACGGCCGCCGCGAAGCCGATGAGCCCGATGATCGCGAGCCCCGTGATCTGGAGCCAGACCCCCGCGATGACGAGCCAGGGTGCGATGCCCGAGCCGAACTGGGCGGCCGGCACGATCGCCATGCGCAGCTTCATGGCGGGATCGCCGGCGGCGTCCTGCACAGCGTGGCCGACCTCGTGCGCGATGACGGCGGCCGCCGCCACCGATAGCCTGCCGTCTCCGGCGGCGTTGAGGGCCGAGGTACCCAGCGCGCGCTGATCCGCGACCTGGGTGCTGACGCGCAGGACCTTTCCGCGCGGGTCGTAATGATCGGTCAGCTGGCCGGGGGTCGGCTCGATGCGGACATCGGTCAGGCCCTGCCGGTCGAGCAGCCGGCGGGCGAAGTCGAACGCGTTCAGGTTGATGCCCGAGTCGACCTTCGCCCACTTGGCGTACGTGGCGCGCACCCGCCACGCTGCCCAGCCGGTGATGGCGAGCGTCGGCAGCAGGACGACGAAGATGTAGATCGGATCGAAGATCATCGTGGTTGCTTCCCCACCTCCGAGGGTCGCCGCAGTATAGCCGAGCACGAATTCGGGGCCGATCGAGCCGTCCGGGCACGCGTCGTGCCGGGCACGTGGCCGAAACTCACCCCGGAGTACCCCACGATGTCAGTCCTCGATGGGTGGCGCACCGCGCTCGACCGCGCCCGCGCCGATACTGCCAGCGCTGCGGATGCCCGCCGTCGCGCCGCGCTCGGCGAGACGCGAAATCCGATAGGTGGCGTGCTGCTCGCCGCCGGCGCTGCGGCGGCAGGCGCCCTAGCCGCCTACCTCCTCGATCCCGATCGGGGCAGGAGCCGGCGCGCTCAGCTGTCCGACCGGATGCGCAGCGGGCTCCATACCAGCCGGCGCCGCGCCGATCGCCTGGTCCGCGGCATCCGCGCCAACGCCAACGCCATGGCCGCCCGCTCGTCCGCCGCAATGCGCGAGCGCCCGCCGCTCGACGAGAACGACGCCACACTCACCGAACGGGTGGAGAGCGAGCTGTTCCGTGATCCGGCGATCCCGAAGGGCGACCTCAACATCAATGCGGAGCACGGGATCGTCGTCGTGCGCGGCGAGCTGCCCGACGAGGCGACGCGCGAACGCATCGAGACCGCGATCCGGCGCATCCCCGGCGTCTGGGAGGTGAAGAACCTCACCCACCTGCGGGGCGAGCCGGCACCGACCGCGCGCTGAGCGAACCCCGGCCCCTGCGCTGGCCCCGCCGTGGTGGTCAGCCCGGCGGCACGGTCCCGAGCAGGATGTGGTCGCGCTGGAGCCCGTTGCGCCAGGCGTCGGCCGGCATCGCCCGGCCGCCTTCGGGCTGGACGATGTCCAGCTCCAGCGCGCCGATCCCGCACGCCACGCGCGGCGGCAGTCCCGGCAGGATGGCGCCGATCGGGACGTCGCTGATGCCCGCCAGAGGGCGTGCGCGGCGCACGTGAAGCCGGCGGCCATCGAGCGTGGTCCAGGCGCCCGGCCAGGGCTGGAGCGCACGAACCTGGCGGTCGATCTCCTCGGCGTCGCGGCGCCAGTCAATCCAGCCGTCCCGCCGGGTGAACGGCCTAATCATCGTCGCCTCGCGCTCATCCTGCGGCTGCGGATCGATTGCTCCGGAGGCCCATTGGTCCAGCTCGGGTGGCACGACCTCGGCGGCGAGCTCGGCCAGGCGAGCGCGCAGCTCAGGGGTCTCCTCGCGCCCGGTGAGTGGCAGGCGCCACTGCGCCACGATCGGGCCCGCGTCGAGCTGCTCGACCATCACCATCAGCGTGAGGCCCGCCTCCGGATCGCCGGAGAGGATCGTCGAGGCCACCGGCGCAGCACCACGGTGCCTGGGCAGCAGCGACGGATGGACGTTGAGCGGCGGCCGCGGCGCCATCGCAAGGATGCTGGCGGGAACGAGCTGGCCGTGCGCGACGAGGAGCAGACCGTCAGGCGCGAAGCCGGCCAGGATCTCGTGCGCCTCGGGCGAGCGGAGCCGCTCCGGCGTGTGGACCGGCAGGCCGAGCTCGCGGCCGAGCGCCGCGACCGGCGAGGCGCGCAGCTGCATCCCGCGGCCGGCCGGGCGGTCGGGCTGGCTGAGAACCATGATCTCCGTGCCGGCGCGGTCCTCGGCGATTCGGCGCAGGAGCGGAATGCCGAACGCGCCGGTGCCCAGGAAGGCGATCCTGCCCAGCGCCGCCACTAGATGCCGGCGGTGGTCTCTTCTGTGACCTCGGTCGGGGTCTCGCTGACCCGCACGAGCTCCTCGAGTGATTCGAGGTAGTCGATGTACAGGATCCCGTTGAGGTGGTCGATCTCGTGCTGCAGCGCCCGCGCGAAGAGCTCTTCGCCCTTGACGCGGAACTCCCTGCCGTGGCGGTCCTTGGCCTTGACGGTCACCTTCTCGTGGCGCTTGACCTCGGCCACGAAGCCAGGGATCGAGAGGCAGCCCTCCCAGTCGACGATCTCGCCCGATGCCTTCACGATCTGCGGGTTGATCAGCTCGGTGATCTTCTCCTCGAGCTCGATCACCGCGACCTGGAGCGGCACGCCGATCTGGTTGGCTGCGAGGCCGATGCCGGGGGCATCGCGCATCGTCTCGAGCATGTCGTCGAGCAGCCGGTGCAGCGAGGCGTCGAACTGGGTGACCTTCTTGGCGCGCTCCCGCAGGATCGGAGCTTCGGCGGTCAGGATCTGGCGGATGACCATGGTCGCATTGTACCGATGAAGCTAGAGCAGCGACTCGGGATCGACATCGATCCCGATCCCGGCCGGCACGAGCTCGAGTGCTCGTGCCCGGGTTGCCACGTCCGACGCGCGGAGCACCACCTGCATCCGCCAGCGGCCCGCGCGACGCGGCACGTAGGCGGGCAGCGGCCCCAGCACTTCCACCCCGTCGACCGCGACCGCGTCGGCGGCCGCCTGCCCGCGCTCGGAGGCGCGACCGCGGTCCGGGTCGGCGACGAGCAGCCGCGCCAGGACCGAGTAGGGCGGGTAGCCCAGCTCGCGACGACGAGCGAGCTCGCCATCGGCGAAGCCGTCGACGTCGAGCGCCGCGGCGCAGCGGATCGCGT
>DAINOY010000013.1:0-13981 GCA_036743735.1 Chloroflexota bacterium | reverse complement strand
AACGTCGGCGCCTTCGCGGTCGTTGGCATGCTGCAGCGCGACCGCCGTCGCTTCGGTGGCCTCGCCTCGTTCGCAGGGCTCGCGTCGCGGGCTCCGGGACGCGCCGCGGCGATGACGATCCTGCTCCTGTCGCTGACCGGCATCCCGCCGACCGTCGGCTTCTTTGCGAAGTGGTATGTGCTGCTGGCCGTGATCGACGCGGGCCTCGCCTGGCTCGGCGTGATCATCGTGCTCAACGCCGCGCTCGCCGCCTTCTACTACCTGCGGGTCGTGGTCTACATGTACATGCGGCCGGCGGAAGACGAGCCCGCCCCCATCGATGCGTCCGGCCTGGCGACGACCGGCCTGGCGCTCAGCGTGCTCGGCGTCCTGGTGCTCGGCATCTTCCCGGGGATGGTCCTCGAGCTGTTGCGGGTGTCGGCCGGCAGCCTCTTC
The DNA here is from genome assembly GCA_036743735.1 of Chloroflexota bacterium. Taxonomy (GTDB): domain Bacteria; phylum Chloroflexota; class Limnocylindria; order QHBO01; family QHBO01; genus JBDTNK01. The sequence goes on along the minus strand of DAINOY010000013.1, from coordinate 13,546 downwards.
TAGCCCGTGGCTGCCCGGACGACGCCCGGCGAGGATCAGAGCCTGTCGGAGGCCGCGCGGCGTCTGCTCGGAAAGCGTCGGCTGATCCTGGCCACGAACCGCGGGCCGGTGAGCTTCGCCGCAGGGCCCGATGGCCGCCTCCGCCCCCGCCGGGGCTCCGGCGGCCTGGTCACCGCGCTGTCACAGCTCGGCAAGCACCTGCCGGTCACCTGGGTGGCGGCGGCCATGAGCGATGCCGAGCGGCGCGCGGCACGCGACCCGGAGCTCCTGCGCAGCGCGGTGCCCGAGGACGACTCCCTGCGCCTCGTCTTCGCCCCCATCGAGCGGCCGGTCTACGAGGCGGCCTACAACGTCATCGCCAACCCGCTGCTCTGGTTCCTGCAGCACCAGATGTGGAACCTGCCCGAGCGGCCGGTGATCGACGCATCGGTGATGCGCGCCTGGCAGCAGGGGTATGTGCGGCTCAACGAGGCGTTCGGGCGATCGGTGCTGGAGCAGGTCGGCGCTCGCGACAAGAGCCCGCGGATCATGCTCCACGACTATCACCTCTATCTCGCCGCCGCGACGATCCGGCGCGAGTGCCCCGGGGCGCTCATCAGCCACTTCACCCACATCCCGTGGCCGCCGTCCACGCTGTGGCAGACGATCGCTCCCGAGATCCGCGAGGGGATCTGCGACGGGCTCACCGCCGCGGACGTCGTGGGCTTCCAGACCGAGCGCTACGCGCACAACTTCCTGCGCTGCGCGGAGTCGTTCCTGCCCGACGCCAAGGTCGACTACGCGGCGATGACGGTGAAGCGCGGCCGCCACGTGACGTACGCGCGCAGCTACCCGATCAGCGTCGACGTCGAGGCCACCCGCCGCGTGGCGCGCTCCCGCTCTGCGGCTCGCCGCCGCGAGGCGCTGGAGGGGATGCGCCGCGAGCGGCTCATCGTGCGGGTCGACCGCCTCGAGCCGTCGAAGAACATCCTGCGCGGCTTCCTGGCCTTCGAGACGCTCCTCTCACGGGCGCCGCGGCTGCGCGGCCGCGTCACGATGCTCGCCTTCCTCGTCCCGTCGCGCACGAGCCTGCGCGAGTACGGCGACTACGGGCGCAAGGTCCAGGCCGCCGTCGACCGCATCAATGCCCGCTTCGGTCGCGCCGACTGGCGCCCGGTCCGCCTCTTCTACGAGAACGACTACGCCCAGGCGCTGGCGGGCCTGTCGATCGCGGACGTGATCCTCGTCAACCCGCTCGTCGACGGGATGAACCTCGTCGCCAAGGAGGCGGCGGTCGTGAGCGACCGCGATGCGGCGATCGTCCTCTCCGAGACGGCCGGCGCATACGACCAGATGGCCGATGGCGTCCTGACCGTCGCGCCCGCCGACGTGATCGGCACCGCGCAGGCGCTGCGCGACGGGCTCGAGATGCCGCGCCGGGAGCGGGCTGCGCGACTCGCGACCCTGCGCGACGGCGTGGAGCGCGAGGACATCACCTGGTGGCTGCGGACGCAGCTCGAGGACCTGGCCGAGATCGCGTCCCGGCGCAGGTGACCCAGGGCGGATCCGGACGGGCCAGCCTGCTGATGCAACTGGGTGACTCAGATCGCGCCGCTCCCCACCGCGCTGTGCGATTTGAGTCACCCCTGTGACTCAACCGTCGCGAGACGAGGCTCAGACGCGCGATCTGAACCATCCAGTGGAATCACCGTCGGTCATTGCGGCACCGATTCCACTTGAGCTCTAACGGCTAGAGCGGCTCCGCCAGCGCGGCACGCAACACCCCCACCAGCTCGACCGGATCCGCCGCCACGAAGTCGGCCGCCTCGAGGACCGATGCCGGCGCCTCGCCGCCCACACCAACCGCGCCGATGCATACCGTGACGCCCGCGGTGTCCCGCAGCTCCGCGGCGGCGTGGAACATGTCGAGGTCGGTGAGGTCGTCGCCCAGCACGACGAGCCCGCGCAGCGCGAAGCGCTCGACGATGGCCCGCAGCGCGGTGCCCTTGTCCCCCGCACCAGCAGGACGCAGCTCCACCGACATCTTCCCCTCGCGCACCTCGACGATCGAGGGGTCGAGCGGCCCGAGTGCGCCGAGAATCGCCGCGCGATCCGCGACCGGCTGCGGCGACTGACGGTAATGCACCGTGGCCGAGACCCCCTTCGGCTCGAGCACCACGCCGCCGAGCCCGAGCTGTTCGACGCGGCTGAGCGACGCGGTGATCGCCTGGCGTGCCGGACCGAGGGCCGGCGCCGCGCTCGCCTCGGAAGCACCCGGCTCGAGCCACTCGAGGCCGTGGTTACCGGCCACCAGCACCGCGTCGTCGCCCAGGAATGCGCGTGCATCGAGCGGCGCTCGGCCGGTGATGACCGCCACGACCGCCAGCCGGCGATCCAGGTCTCGGAGGAGCTGGGGCACGCCTGGCGCCGGCCCCGCAGCCATCGGGTCGGGCACGATCGGCGAGAGGGTGCCGTCGTAATCGGCGACCAGGCCGGCCGGCGAGGCTGTCAGCGCGGCGCGCAGCTGCGCCAGGGTGGGATCGGGCGTCATCGGGCCATTCCTGCGTAGACTCTGCCGGACATGCGCAGGTTGCTGACCCCCGGGCTGCTGGTGCCGGTGCTGCTGGCGGTGGTTGGCATCGGGCTCATCATCGCAGGCCAGCTCGATCTCGACGGATCACCATCGGCGAGCCTCTCGGACATCCCGGAGCCGTCGCGGTCCGAGGTGGCGCAGGTGACACCCACGCCGACCGAGCGCGCCAGCGCGACGGCCACCGAATCGACCGAGCCGACTGCGAGCCCCACGCCGGAGCCGCTCACCTCGATCGCCACGCAGCTCCAGATCGAGGCGGTCGGGATCAATGTGCCGGTCCACCAGTCGACGAGCGACGACACCGACGCCTTCCCGCCGGACTGCTGCGCCTTCATCCTCCAGGAGAGCTCACAGCCGGGACGCAACACGAACTCGTACATCTTCGCCCACGCGCTGAACACGCTCTTCAAGCCGCTCTGGAACGTGCGGATCGGCGACGAGGTTCGCGTGCAGATGGACGACGGAACGGTCCTCGCCTACGTCGTGACTGAGGTGCGGCCGAACGTCGCCTGCCCCGATCCGGATGCCCCGAACCCCGAGCTCAATCCCGAGGCGCTGGGCGTGGAGCTGCCGCCGGTCCTGCGCTACGCGCCCGACAACTGCGATGCCGGCGCGGCGTGGACCGATCCGGTCGATCACGAACGGCTCACGCTCCAGACGAGCCAGGGCTACAACCGCAACTGGGGCGAGCTCGTGGTCATCGCGGAGCCGGCGCCGTAAGGCCTGGGTCACGCTCCGAGGCCTGGGGGACTGCGCGTCGCCCGACGAGGAGCGCCGGCACGAGCGTCGCGATCCCAACCCCCAGCGCGATGGCGAAGACGAGGTGCAGCACGTCCGCTGCCTGGCCGCGGGACCAGTCCTCGAGCACGTCCACGAGCTGCAGGCTGGCGCGTGGATCGACCCCCACGAACTCCGGGCGACCCAGTGCGGTCACCAGCGCGTCGCGCCGCGGCGGATCGTTGATGAGCTCGGTCAGCTCGTCGATCCGGTTCTGGCCGATGGAGGTGAGGAGCGCCAGTCCGACGCTCATCCCGACCGTGCGCGTGATCTGGAGCATCGCCGAGGCGACCCCATAGGCCGATGCCCCGGCCGACTCGACGGCGGCGGTCGCCCGCGGTGAGACCGTCAGGCCGAAGCCGGCGCCATAGATCGCAAGGTCGAGCACGAGCCGATCGAGCCCGGTCTCGGTCCCCCAGCCGAGCGCGAGCCACAGCCCGATGGCGCTGGCCACCACGCCGAGCGTGGTCGTGATGCGCTCGCCGATGAGCGCGCTCAGCCCACCGCCGACGATGGCTCCGATTGCCACCGCGGCGGTCAGCGCGGTCAGCGCGGTGGCCGATTCGGCCGATCCCTGCGACAGGACGCGGTCGACGAAGACCGGGCCGCCGATGATCGCAGTCGCCAGCGTGTAACCAGTGAGCAGGCTGACCGCATTCGCCGCGCTGAACGAGCGATCCATGAAGAGCCGCGGGTCGATGATCGGGTCGCCCAGCCGGCGCTCGAGGAGGACGAACAATCCCAGCAGGACGAGGCCGCCGGCGATCCCGCCGATCACCAGCGGGTCGGCCCAGCCGCGCGCGCCGCTGAGCGTCAGCCCGCCGACCACGGCGAGCAGCGCCGCGCTCATCAGCAGCATGCCGGGGAGATCGATCCGGCCGCGCGCGCGCGGCGTCTCCACGCCGCCGGCGATGACGTAGATGACGAGCATCGTGACGATGGCGATGGGGACGTTGAGCAGGAAGATCCACTGCCACGGCACGATGTCGACGCGCGGCAACGGAACGTTGACGTTGAGCAGGACCCAGGCGCCGTAGGCCGGGCCGACGGCCATCCCCACGAACGTGGCGGCGCCCTCCACGCCGAGCGCGGCGGCCCGGGCGCGGCCGCTGAACAGGTGGCTGGCGAGCGCCATCGAGAGCGGCACGAGCGCGCCGCCGCCCAGGCCCTGGACCACGCGCGCGCCGATCAGCCAGGCGAGCCCCGCCTCGGGTCCAGCGTAGCGGGCCAGCCCGGAGCCGAGTGACCCTGCCGCGAAGAGGAGCAGCGCGACGACGTACAAGCGTCGCGCGCCCCACAAGTCGGCGGCGCGGCCGGCGAGCGGCATCGCCACGATGTAGGCGAGCAGGTAGGCATTGACGATCCAGCTCACCGCGCCGAGGTCGACCCATCCGCCGAAGTCGGCCACGATGGCCGGCAGCGCGATCGCAACGACCATCAGCTCGGCGCCGCCGAGCAGCACGCCGAGCGAGGCGGTGATCAGCACCGCCCATGCCGCCGCGGGATGCAGCCGGTCCGTCACAGCTCACTGCGCTCCACGGCGAGCCGCGCCGCCGCGGTGAGCAGGCCCGCGGCGATGAGCGAGGCGCCAGCCGCGTTGAGCGCATCGGTCAGCGGCCGCTCACGAGCCGGGAGCTCGGCCAGCAGCCGCAGCCCATCCCCCGGAAACGGCAGCGCCCGCACGCTCTCGGGAGCGAGCCAGCCGCCGGTAGCGGCGATAGCGACCCCTGCGAGGACCGCCACGATCGCTGCGGGCAGTCGCGGGAGCAGCGTTCCGGCCAGCAGGCCGGCGCACAGCGCGGCGAGGAGATCGGTGAAGCAGGCCGCGAGCGCGGCCACGTACGCGCCGGCGTCGATGTGCGGCAGTGTCAGCCAGCCGAGGAGCCCCACCGGCAGCATGCTCACCGCCAGGGGGACCACCAGCGCCCCGAGCCAGCCGATGAGAATCGCCGGTCGCGGCACGGACCGGCTCACCAGCCAGGCTGCGGCGCCACGCCGTCGCTCGGCACTGAAGCTCCATGCCGCCAGCGCCGCGAGGAATGCCGCGGCAACGCCCAGGGCGGCCGCGAACCAGGGGAGCGGCGCGGAGAGGGGCTGGAGCAGGCGCACCCCGACGCCGACGAGCCCGGCGAGCATCACCAGCACGATCGCCGCGAGGAGGCGGAACGAGATCCACAGCTCGTGCAGCGCGAGCTCCGCGACGACGAGCGCCTCGGTCACTCCGTCGAGGCCGCCGCCATCGCAGCCGGGCGCGACCCTTCCCTGCGCTCGACGAGCGCCTCGATGCCCTTTCGGCTCAGCGGCAGCCCCTCGTCCGCCAGGGCGGACATCGGCGCGAGCAGCGCCACGCGTCCGTCCTTCACGAAGCACAGGTGGTCACACACCCCGGCCTCGCGAGAGGGGAAGCGGCTGGCCATGAGCATGGTCCGTCGGCGATCGTCCGCTGAGAGGAGGTACAGCCGCTCGTCGACATCGATCGCCGAGAGGGGGTCGTCGAGCAGCAGGATCTCGGGGTCGGTCAGCACCGCCGCGGCCAGCGCAACGCGCTGCGCGACGCTCGCGCCGAGGCGGCGCATCGGCGTCTCGGCCACGCCGGCCAGGCCGTAGCGCGCCAGCGTTCCGTCGATCCGCTCGGCCGCCTGCGCCGTGAGCCGCGCCGAGAGGCCGAGTGCCTCGCGCGGCGTCATCCACGTGTAGAGGCCGGCCTGCGGACCGACGTACGAGACCAGGCCACCGGCTCGCTGCGAGGCGGCCGGATCGAGGCCAGCGAGCCAGACGTTTCCGGCGGACGGTCGCGCCAGGCCGGCCAGCACGCGCAGCAGGTCGCGCGCCGCCTCCTCGGGCTGCGAGACGACGAGGAGCCGCCAGCCGACCGGCACGACGAGATCCAGGTCGAGCAGCTGGCCCGCGTGGCGCAGGCCGCGGACCAGCACGGCGGCCGGGCGCAGGCGGCGAACGGCCGGGTCGGTCCACAGCGCCTCGGGGGTGGAGCTCATCGCCGGCGATCGTAGCAGCCCGTCTGCCGGGCGCTTGACGCGGCTCACGGGGCAGGCCTAGGATAAGCGCCCGCTTATATGAACGAATCTTTGATAAAGTTACGCTTCTGAGATGACCCCCTCACCCGAAACCGCAGGCAGCATGGACCTGCGCCGTCTGCGCGCCATCTACCGTGCGCTCGGCGACGAGACACGGCTGCGGATCATCGCCCTCCTGGCCGAGCGCGGCCCGCTGCCGGTGAACGAGGTCTCCACCGGCATCGGCCTCTCGCAGCCGCTCGTCAGCTGGCACCTGCGCATCATGCGGCTGGCGGGCGTGATCGAGACCCGGCGCCAGGGTCGGGAGGCGATCTGCCGCCTGCGCCTCGCCGTCTTCGACGAGCTGCGCGAGGCAGAGGCACGCCTCGTGTCGGGCACGAGCCGCGTGACGCAGCCCGCCACGGGCCCCGGTGAGGAGCTACCGGATGTCGGCTAGCCACCCGCGCGCCGGCGGTCGCATCGGCCAGGGCGACTCGATCGTGCCGCGCTGGGTGAAGGACGCCGGGCGGCTGGCACTCGCGCCGGTGATCCGCGCCGCCCAGGCGCTGCACCTGACGCCGAACACGGTCACCGTCATCGGGCTGCTCATCGTCGTCGTGGCGGCCGTGATGATCGCCAATGGGCTGCTCCTCGCCGGCGCCGTGGTGCTGCTGGCCGGATCGGTCCTCGACGCGGTCGACGGCGCGCTGGCCCGACTCCAGGGCGGCGGCACGCCGTTCGGCAGCTTCCTCGACTCGACGCTGGATCGCGTCGGTGAGGCTGTCCTCTACGCCGGCATCGTGGGGTACTTCTTCTCGACGCCCGAGCCCGCGCTCCCGGTGCTCGCCGCGATCCTGGCGCTCATCGGCTCATTCATGGTCAGCTACAGCCGGGCCCGCGCCGAGGGGATCGGCGTTTCGGCGGAGGTCGGGATGGCTCCGCGCACGGAGCGCCTGGCGCTCGTCATCGGCGGGATCGCGCTTGCCGGACTTGGCTGGCCGGCGATCCTGGTCGGCATCCTGTGGCTGATCGTGGCGCTCACGGCGGCGACCGTCGTGCAGCGTATCTGGCATGTCTGGCGTTCGACGCAGAGCCGGCTGGCTCGGTCGACATCGGTCTCTGATACGAACGAGGAAAGGTGACGCACTTGGCGAGCTCGAACGGAACGAAGGCGACGAACGGCAAGCGGCCGAGCGACGGCAAGGTCAGGGTGGCAATCGTGGGCGTCGGTAACTGCGCCTCGAGCCTGGTCCAGGGACGGACCTACTACGAGGACGCCCGCGACGGTGATTTCATCCCGGGCCTCATGCACGTCAACCTCGGCGGCTATCACGTTCGCGACATCGAGTTCGTGGCGGCTTTCGACATCGACCGCGAGAAGGTCGGCAAGGACCTCTCCGAGGCGATCTTTGCCGGGCAGAACAACACCTACCGCTTCGCGGAGGTGCCGAAGACCGGCGTCACGGTCGAGCGTGGGATGACCCACGACGGGCTCGGGAAGTACCTGTCCGGCGTCATCGAGAAGGCGCCGGGACCGACCGCCGACATCGTCGGCATCCTGCGTGAGCGGAACGTCGACGTCCTCGTCAGCTATTTGCCGGTTGGCAGCGAGCAGGCCACGAAGTGGTACGCCGAGCAGGCGATCCAGGCTGGCGTGGCGTTCGTCAACGCGATCCCGGTCTTCATCGGCCGCGAGCCGTACTGGCAGCGGCGCTTCGCCGAGGCCGGACTGCCGGTGATCGGCGACGACATCAAGAGCCAGGTCGGCGCCACGATCACGCACCGCGTGCTCACGCGGCTCTTCATGGACCGCGGCGTGCGGATCGACCGCACCTACCAGCTGAACTTCGGCGGCAACACCGACTTCTTGAACATGCTCGAGCGCGAGCGGCTCGAGAGCAAGAAGATCAGCAAGACGAACGCCGTGACCTCCATGGTCGACTACGAGGTGCCCGATGAGGACGTCCACGTCGGGCCCTCGGACTACGTCCCGTGGCTGAAGGACCGCAAGTGGTGCCATATCCGGATGGAGGGGACCACGTACGGTGACGTTCCGCTCAACCTGGAGCTCAAGCTCGAAGTGTGGGACTCGCCGAACAGCGCGGGCGTCATCACCGACGCGATCCGCTGCGCCAAGCTGGGGCTCGACCGCGGGCTGGCGGGCACGCTCGTTGCACCGAGCTCGTACTTCATGAAGAGCCCGCCGATCCAGATCCACGACGACGTCGCCCACGACCGGGTCGAGGCCTTCATCCGCGGCGACGACAACGAGACGCTCGTCGGCACCGAGAAGCGGCCGAAGCGCGTGCTGAAGCACGTGACCCGCGGCGTGGAGCACGATCCGACGCGGCCCGCCGGCGCGGCGGAGCGAACGGCGAAGGCAGCGGCGGCGGCCGAGGCGTCTCGCTGAGTCGGCTCGCCGAACCGATGGCGGCGCCGGTCGCAGCGCGCGCTGCCCCCGGGGAACGCAAGCGCGAGCGTGCGACCTACTGGGGCTACCGCCTCGGCGAGTGGATCGTCAACGCGCTTCCGCGGCGGCTCGTCCTGGCCGTTGCGGCGGCGGCCGGCAACGTCGCGTTCGATCTCGCCGGCGAGAAGCGCGACATCGTGTGCGAGAACCTCTCGCGGCCGATGGGCCTCGCGCCCGAGGATCCCGCGGTGCGGCGCGCGGCGCGCCGCGCGTTCCGCGCCTACGCGAAGTACCTCGTCGACATGATGCGGATGGCGGAGATGTCGCCGGCGGATGCGGAACGGCTCGTCGCCATCGACAACCCCGAAATCCTCGAGGATGCGCGGCGAGCCGGCGGCACCGGCGTCCTGGTCTGCACGGTTCACGTCGGCGGGATGGACCTCATCGGTCCGGGGCTCCAGAACGTCGGCGAGTCGCTGCACGTCGTCGCCGACGACACGACCTACGGCCGGCTCTACGACCACCTGGCGGCGATCCGCCGCCGCCACGGGATGCATCTCATCGGCTGGCGCTCCCTGCGCGGCCTGTTCCGCGCACTGCGCAACGGGGAGAACGTCGTGCTCTTCTGTGACGGCGGCTACCGCCCGGGGGACGTGCCGGTCGAGTTCTGTGGCGAGGCGACGACCTTCCCGGCGGGGCCGGCGACGCTCGCCGCGCGATCCGGCGCGCGGATGGTGCCGGTGACCTGCCGGCGGACGCGCGACGACCACTTCGTCGCGGCCGGGATGCCGCTGATCGCGGCGGAAGGCAGCGACCCGCAGGCCATTCAGCGCGCGACCCAGCAGCTCGCCGACGAGCTGAGCAGCGTCATCCGCCAGGATCCTGGTCAGTGGTACATGTTCCGACCGGTCTGGCCACGGACCGATGCCGATCGGGCCGCCGCTCGCGCGGCCCTCGCGGCGGCACGGGCCGGCGAGGACTGGACCGCGCACCCGGGGTCGTAGTCGGTGCTGCGGTCACTCGGCCTGCGAGTCGGGCTCTGGATGGCGGACGCGATCGGCTCGCGGCTGCCGTCGCGCCTGGCCTATCGGCTGGCGGACCTCGGCGGCGACGCGTGGCGGCGCTTCGCGCCCGAGCGGCAGAGGCTCGTCGCCGCGAACCTCGCGCGCGTCAGCCGCGCCACCGGCCAGCCGGACCGAGGCCCGGCGCTCCAGCGCCTCGTGCGCGACGCCTTCCGCGCCCATGCCCGCTACTACCTCGAGCTCCTGCGCTACCGCTCCTACGGACCGCGCCAGATCGATGAGCACATCGCCGTCGACGACTGGCCGCGCCTGGCGCGTGAGCTGCGGGGCCAGGCGACGATCGTGGCCGTCCCGCACCTCGGCAACTTCGAGCCGCTCGGCAACTTCCTGGCGAAGGAGGGATTGCCCGCGCTCGCGCCGATCGAGGAGATCGAGCCGCCGGAGCTCTTCGAGTTCGTCTTGGCGCGCCGGGCCGGCGGGACCGGCCACGTGACGATCGTGCCGCTGGCTCGCGCCCGCCGGCCGATGCTCGACGCGCTGAAGCGCGGCGAGATCGTGGCCCTCATCGCCGACCGCGACCTCTCCGGCGACGGCCTGCCGGTGACGTTCTTCGGCTCCCCGACCACGATGCCGGCCGGCCCCGCGACCCTCGCCCTGCTGAGCGGGGCACGGCTCATGACCGCGCGGGTCCTGCGCGCAGGTCCGGACAGGTTCCACGTCCGCGGCGAGTGGCTCGACTGGACGCCGGGACCCGACCGTCGCGCGGACATCGCCGCGATCACGCAGCGCATCGCCGAGCGCTTCGAGGCGGCGATCGCCGAGGCACCCGAGCAGTGGTGGGGCGCCTTCCAGCCGATCTGGCCCGACATGCATTCCGGCGCCCAGGCGCCGAGCCGGTGACGTCTCGCACGCCACGCGCCGGCGGCGAGCGCGGCATGGCCGACATGCACCTCCACACGCTCTACTCGGACGGCACGGTTGGCGTGGCGCAGCTCCTCGATCACGTCGAGCACGCCACGACCCTGGATCTCATCGCGATCACCGACCATGAGCGGATCGATGGAGCGCTCCGCGCCCGCGAGCTGCATGCGGCGGGCGACTACTCGTTCGACCTCGTCGTCGGCGAGGAGATCACCACGCGACGCGGTCACCTCCTGGCGCTGTTCATCGAGCAGCGCATCCCGGCGCTGCGCCCACTCGACGAGACGATCGAGCGCATCCACGACCAGGGTGGCTTGGCAATTGCGGCGCATCCACTCGCCCCGCTCACGCCATCCCTGGGTCCCCGCTCGCTGCTCCAGCGGCACGCCGATCCGTCGCCGGCCCGACGGCTCGACGCGATCGAGATGGTCAACCCCTCCGCCGCAGGACGCTCACGCGGCGCCGCCCGGCGCTCGCTGAACGCGAACACGCTCCACCTGCCCGAGGTCGGCAACAGCGACGCGCACGTCCTCGACGGCGTGGGCACCGCCTGGACCTGGTTCCCCGGCACCGGCCCCGAGGCGTATCGTGCGGCGATCGCGGCCAGCAGCACCGAGGCCGCCGGCAGCTACTGGAGCACATGGCACAACGTCACGGTCTATGGCAGGCAGCTCGTCGCCAAGAGCCGGCACCTGCACCACACGCTTCGCCCGAGGGGCGAGTGGCGATGACCAGGTGACGCGGTGACGGCGACCGAGCGCCCCGCCGGCATCGCCGCGGCGAGCACGATCGGGCGCCCGAGCATCACCGAACGGCCGCCGCTGAAGATCGGGATCGTCAGCCCGTACGGCTACCCGCATCCGGGTGGGGTCAACGACCACGTCCGCAACCAGTACGACGAGATGCGGCGCATGGGTCACGACGTCTGGATCATCACCAGCAAGTACGGCAAGCAGCGCGCGAACGAGGGGCACATCATCCGTCTCGGGACCGGCTGGGCATTCCCCGCCAACGGCAGCGTGGGCCGCGTGACCGTCAGCTGGCGCTTCAAGGAGAAGGCCCGCGAGCTGCTCGACGAGCATCGCTTCGACATCCTCCACTTCCACGAGCCGCTCGTCCCGTTCCTGTCGCCGACCGTGCTCGACCAGTCGCAGACTGTGAACATCGGGACCTTCCATGCGTTCGGCGGGTTCAGCCCGAGCTACCTCATCGGTCGTCGCTTCGCGAGTCATCTGGCCGACCGGCTCCACGGCCGCATCGCGGTGAGCGGCGCCGCGCGACACTTCATCAATCGCTACTTCCCCGGCGACTACGAGATCATTCCGAACGGCGTGAACCTCGAGCTGTTCGAAGGCGCCGAGCCGTTCGAGGAGCTGCGCGACGGCTACGTCAACCTCCTCTTCGTCGGCCGCTTCGAGGAGCGGAAGGGGCTGATCCACCTGCTCAAGGCCTATCACCGGCTGCGCAAGCGGCACGTCGATGCTCGCCTGCTCGTCATCGGGGCCGGGCCGAAGCTACGCGAGTACCGCCGCTACGTCGGCTACCGGCGCATTCGGGACGTCGAGTTCCTGGGGCGAGTCGACGACGACGCCAAGGCCCGCTACTTCGCCAGCGCTGACATCTTCTGCGCCCCGAACACCGGGCAGGAGAGCTTCGGCATCGTCCTGCTCGAGGCGATGGCCGCCGGCGTCCCGATCGTCGCGTCCGACATCCACGGCTTCAAGAACGTCGTGCAGCGCAACGTCCAGGCGCTGCTCGTCGAGCCGCGCAACGCGCGCGCCCTGGCCGCCGCGCTCTACAAGCTGAGCCAGGACGCCGACCTGCGCCATCGGTTGGGCGATGCCGGCCGCGAGCGGGCGCAGGACTACAGCTGGCCCCGCGTCACCGAACGGGTGGTCGACTTCTACCACCGCACCCGCGACCGGGTCCTCGCCAGCCGCTGATCCGCCTGGCGCGAGGGAGTCACCGAGCGCCAGCCGCCCCAGACCGCGTGGCGCTCCTTCGTTCGCCCCGCGCTTCGAGCGCGAGAGTCACGCCGTGACAACGCCGCACCGCTCAGAGCGGTCTCCGCCAGCTCGCCTCACGGCTCGACTCGACGAACCCGGCGCGCTCGTAGAGGCCCAGGGCACCCATCGGGTTCTCCGCGTCGACGCCCAGGATCGCGCTCCTCATGCCGCGGTCGCGCAGCACCTCGAGCGAGCGTCCCACGAGTGCCGCCCCGAGCCCGCGACGCCGCCACGGACGGCGCACGAAGACGGAGTCGAGCCAGCCGCGCTGCACGCCCAGCTGCTCGTTCTCAGCCGGGTCGATGACGTTGAGGACCGCGCCGGCGATCTCGTCGCCGTCCCACGCCACGACGAACAGCGACGGGTCCAGTGTCGGCTCCTCGAGCCACTCTTCGAAGGCCTCGTCCGAGCTGTCGAACCCACCCCAGTGGTCGGCGAACGCCTCATGATCCGCGTCCCATACCTGCCGAAGCGCGGCGCGATCGCGCGCGACCGGGCGGATCTCGAGCCCCTCGGGCAGCGGCGGCACGCTGATGTCCTCCAGGTTCGGGCGCTCCATCTCGAACGCCCAGCGCACGATCCGGTAGCCGCGGCGCTCGAGCTCGTCGGTTCGCCACGTCTGCGCCGGGCTCGCGAACGTGCTGAGGACCTTCTCGCGGCCCACGTCCCCGTGGATCGCCGCCGCCTCACGGGCACGCGCCTCGGCGGTGTCCTGGAGCAGCGACATCAGCCCGCGATGCTCGGGCCCGGCGATCCCGAAGACGCGGTGGTCGCGCAGGCCGTCGCTCGTGTCGACCCAGCGGTGGAAGGTCCAGCAGCGCGGC
>DAINOY010000012.1:0-14259 GCA_036743735.1 Chloroflexota bacterium | reverse complement strand
GCTTCGTGAAGATGCTCGGCGAGGACGGCGAGATCGAGGCCGAGAAGATGCGCGAACGCGGCCTGACCGAGCCGCAGATCGAGACCGCCATGGTGGGGGCCTTCAACCGCAAGCCGATCTGGGTGCGCCTCTCCGTGTTGCTGGCCGGCGTGGTGATGAACGTGCTGCTCACGGTGGTGCTCTTCGCGGCGGCGCTGAGCCTGCCGGTGCCGGTCGGCATCGGGCCGCTGACGGTGACCGAGATCCAGCCCGACAGCCCGGCCGCGGCGGTCGACCTGCGGCCCGGCGACGTGATCGTCAGCGCGGACGGGCAGACGTTCCGCGAGTCGGCCGATCTGACGGCCTACGTCGCCAGCCATGCCGGTGAGCCGGTCGACCTCGCCGTCGAGCGCGACGGGAGCGAGCGCTCGGTCACCGTCACGCCACGCGTGCTCACCGACGAGGAGCGCAACCAGGGACTCGGGCCGATTGGGTTCTCGTATGAGCCGGCGCAGCGGATCGACGATCCGGCACCTGCGGCGAACCCGCTCGATGCCGTGGCGAAGGGCGCGGTGGCCACGGCCGAGCTCGCCGTGCAGATCCCCGGCGGTCTCGTCAACGCCATCGGTGGCATCCTGGGCCTCACGCCCAACGCCGGGGACGCCCGCGGCCCGATCGGCATCGCGCAGGAGACCGGCCGCGTGCTCGAGGCGCCGTTCGTCTTCCAGCTCTACTTCGTCGGGCTCCTGAGCATCAACCTGGCGGTCCTCAACGTCCTGCCCTTCCCGCCGCTCGACGGCGGCCGCGTGGCGGTCACCCTGCTCGAGGCGGTTCGCCGGCGGAAGCTCTCCGCGGAGCGGGAGGCGCTGATCTACCTGACCGGATTCGTCGTCCTCATCGCGCTCGTCATCCTCATCTCGATCCAGGACATCAGCCGCCTCCCGGGCAGCTGAGCGCCTTGCAAGCGGCCTCCAGGGGCTCCGCTTCAGCATGCCCGCCCCGTGACGATTGGGGCTCCGACTGATATACTGCGCGCTGGTTTCGCCGACCAAAGCGAGCCAAATCGATACGAGTTCAGCAGGGACGTGGGTCGGTTCGCCATCCACGTCCTGTTTTTCGTTCTGCGGAGTGCGAGGTGCGGGTGTGAAGAAGGATTTCGTTGGAGCGCTGCTCCAGCTGAACGCCGAGAAAGGCGTTCCGAAAGAGATTCTGCTCCAGACCCTCGAGCAGGCGATCGAGTCCGCCTATCGTCGCAACAGCGACGCTCCTGAGAACGTGGTCGTGAAGATCGACGAAGAGAGCGGCGACATCAGCGTGTTCCGCGAGTACGAGGTCGTGGCCGGCGAGTCGGAGATCGAGGATCCCGAGCTCCAGATGACCGCGGCCGCGGCGCAGGCCATCGACCCCGCCACGGGGGTCGGCAGCAAGGTCCTGGTCCCCGAGAACGTGACCCAGGCGCAGCTCGGCCGGATCGCGGCGCAAACTGCCGGCCAGGTCTACCGCCAGCGCCTGCGCGAGGCGGAGCGGGACGTGGTCTACGGTCAGTACGCCAGCCGCGAGGGCGAGATCATGACCGGTTCGGTGCATCGCACCACCGACACCGCGGTGATCCTCGACATGGGCAAGGGCGTCGAAGCGGTGCTCGCGGTCAGCGAGCAGCTGCCGGGCGAGCACTACCGCATCGGACAGCACCTGAAGGTCTACGTGCTGGAGGTCCGTCGCACGACGCGCGGGCCGGTCATCGTGGCCAGCCGGACGCATCGCGGCTTCCTGCGCCGCCTGATGGAGATGGAGATCCCCGAGATCTACTCCGGAACGGTCGTCATCCGCGGCATCGCGCGCGAAGCCGGGAGCCGCTCGAAGGTCGCGGTGGAGAGCCGCCAGCCCGGCGTCGACGCCAAGGGTGCCGCGGTGGGCCAGCGCGGGTCGCGGATCCAGGCGATCGTGGCGGAGCTCAACGGCGAGAAGGTCGACGTGGTCCTGTGGAACGAGGATCCCGGGCAGTTCGTGGCCGAAGCCCTGTCGCCGGCAGAGGTCATCACGGTGCGCGTGGACGAGGAGCACAAGATCGCCAACGTCGTCGTGCCGGAACGCCAGCTGAGTCTCGCCATCGGCAAGGAGGGCCAGAACGCGCGCCTCGCCGCGAAGCTGACCGGTTGGCGCATCGACATCCGCAGTGACGCCGGAGTGGCGAGCGCCGCGGCCGCAGCGGGCTCGCCGGCCGAGTCGACGGTGCCGGCTGAGCCGGCCATGACGGACGAGGCTCGCTCACGCGCGGCGGCGCGCGTCGAACCGGCCGCGGAGGCGCCGGTCGATGCCGAAACGACGACCTGACCACGTCCCAATGCGGACCTGTGCGGTGTGCCGCACGGTCCGCCCAAAGCGGTCGATGACCCGCCTCGTGCGCAGCGCGGATGGCGAGGTCGTCGCCGACCCGACCGGCAGGCTCGCCGGGCGGGGAACCTATATCTGTGATGAACCGGCCTGCCGTGATCCGAAGCGACTGGCGGCGGCCGTCCAGCGAGCTCTCGACGCGCCGGTGGTCGTCGAGCGGCTCCAGCTCGAGGTGAAGTGAATGCCGCCACGCCGATATCAACCACGCCGCGGTCCGCGGCCGCAGCGCAAGCGCAGCGGGCCGCCGGCCGGCGCTGCCGTCGCCGATGCGCCGGTCGCACAGCGGCCCACCGGGCCGGTGGAGCTGTCGAACCCGGTCACCGTCAAGGACATGGCCGAGGCGCTCGGCGTCAGCCACGCGGACATCATCAAGGAGCTCATCCGCAACGGGATCTTCGCCACGATCAACCAGACGATCGATTTCGACACCGCCTCCCTGGTGGCGGGGGAGCTCGGCTTCGAGGCCGTCGAGCGCGGCGCCGCCGAGCGGGCCGCTGCGGCTGAGGCTGCGGAGCAGGACCTGGTCACGCCGGGCGCAGCCGAGGACGGCGCGGGCAAGCCGGTCCTGTGGAGCGACGACGATCCGGCCGACCTGGTGACCCGCGCCCCGATCGTGACGATCATGGGACACGTCGACCATGGCAAGACGAGCCTGCTCGACGCGGTGCGCGAGACGAAGGTGGCGGCCGGCGAGCGCGGCGGCATCACGCAGCACATCGGCGCCAGCGAGGTCGTGCACAACGACCGGCGCATCGTCTTCCTCGACACGCCCGGCCACGAGGCGTTTACCGCGATGCGCGCCCGGGGCGCGCAGGTGACCGACATCGCGGTGATCGTGGTGGCGGCCGATGACGGCGTCATGCCCCAGACGAGGGAAGCGATCGACCATGTCCGTGCGGCGCGCGTGCCGATGATCGTGGCGATCAACAAGATCGACAAGCCCGATGCCAACCCGGATCGGGTGAAGCAGGAGCTCGCCGACACGAACGTGCTGATCGAGGAGTACGGCGGGGACGTCATCAGCGTCAACGTGTCGGCCAAGCAGAAGCTCGGCCTCGACGACCTGATGGAGATGATCCTGCTCGTCGCGGACCTCCAGGACCTCAAGGCGAATCCCAAGCGCGACGCGATCGGCACGATCGTCGAGTCCAAGGTTGAGAAGGGGCGTGGCAACGTCGCCACGGTCCTGGTGCAGACGGGCACGCTGCACGTCGGCGACATCGTCAGCGTGGGCCACACCTGGGGCCGCGTCCGCGCGCTCAACAACGCGGCAGGCAAGCGCGTGAAGAGCGCCGAGCCGGCATCGGCGGTGGAGATCATCGGTCTGCAGGATCTGCCCGAGGCGGGCGACATCCTGCGCGTGGTCGCCGACGAGAAGACGGCGCGCGATCGCGCCGAGGCGGCGACGCGCGGCGTGGGGGAGGGACGCGCGGCCTTCAGCCTCGAGGACATCAGCGCCCAGATCCAGGCCTCGGAGGTCGCGGAGCTGCGGGTGGTGCTCAAGACCGACGTGCAAGGCTCGCTCGGCGCCATCCGCCACGCGCTCGAGCGGCTCAACACCGACGAGGTGCGGATCAACATCCTGCGCGAGGGCGCCGGCGACATCAACGAGTCGGACATCCAGCTCGCCTCGGCGTCAGAGGCGGTCGTCATCGGCTTCAACACCCGGCTCGATCCGGGCGCCCAGCGGGCGGTGGAGGCCTCCGGCGTGGACGTGCGGCTCTACGACGTCATCTACAAGCTGACCGATGACGTGGGCACCGCGATGAAGGGCCTCCTGCAGCCGAAGCTGGTCGAGGTGATCGAGGGCCACGCCGAGGTGCGGATGGTGATCAAGGCCGGCAAGGCAGGCTTCATCGCCGGCTCGTACGTCACCGACGGCCGCATCGTGCGCGCCGGCCAGGCCCGCCTCTTCCGGGGTGGCCAGCTCGTCGCGGATGCTCGCATCGAGTCACTGCGGCGCTTCAAGGACGACGTCCGCGAGGTCGCCACCGGGTTCGAGTGCGGCATCGGGTTGGCTGGCGTGGATGACATCGCCGAGGGTGACATCATCGAGTGCTACCAGATGACGGCGGAGGCGCCGGCCTGACGTGAGCCAGCGGACGGATCGGCTCGACAGCCAGATCCAGGCCGAGCTGATGGACCTCATGCAGCGCGAGATGAAGGACCCGCGCATCGGGTTCGCCACCGTCACCCGCGTGGAGACGGCTCGCGACCTCGGCCATGCGCGGGTCTGGGTCAGCGTGTACGGCGACGAGGAGGCTCGGGCGGCGAGCATCGCCGCGATGACCGACGCCGCTCCGTGGCTTCGGCGGCGCCTGGGTGAGCGCCTGAAGCTGCGCCATGTGCCGGAACTGACCGTGAAGCGCGACGACTCGATCGAGGAGGGGGACCGCATCCTGCGCCTCCTGCGCCAGATCGACGAGGAGCGCGGCTCATGAGGCAGGCGGTGATCGACCTCATCCGCGAAGCGCGATCGATCACGGTGTTCAGCCACGAGAACCCCGATGCGGACACGCTCGGCGCCGCCCTCGCCCTGCGCATCGCCGCCGAGCGGCTCGGGAAGCCGGCGGAGGTCGTCTGCGTCGACGTGCCACCACCGATGCTGTCGTTCCTGCCCAGGGTCGACGAGGTGCGCCAGGCGCCGTCCCTCGAGCCGGACGTCGCCATCGTCGTCGATGCCGGCGACCTGGCCCGGATCGGCAGCCTTGCGACGGAGGCCGCCGACTGGCTGTCGCGAGCGCGGGTCGTGAACATCGACCATCACGTCAGCAACCCCGGATACGGGGATGCGCAGCTCGTCGAGCCGGCCGCCGCCGCGACCTGCGAGATCGTCGCGGGCCTGCTGCCCGAGCTTGGCGTCGAGATCGACGAAGAGCTTGCGCTGGCGCTCATGGCCGGCATCGCGGCCGACACCCGAACCTTCGCGCATCCGAACGCGACTCCGACCACCCTGCGCACCGCCGCGGATCTCGTGGCCGCCGGTGCACCGCTCTCCGAGATCAACCGGCGCCTCTACCACGACCGGCCGTACAGCACGCTGGCGCTGTGGGGCATGGTGCTGGCAGGGCTCGAGGAGCGCTGCGAGCGCCGCATCGTGCACGCCTCCATGACCCTGCCGATGCTCACCGCCGCCGGCGCTCTGCCGAGCGCCTCCGAGGGCTTCATCGACCTGCTCACGTCGGTCGATACGGCGGAGATCAGCGTGCTGTTCAAGGAGGCCGAGGGCGGCGAGATCCGCGTCAGCGTGCGAACGCGTGCCGCGGCCGACGCGGTGGCGATCACCGCGGCGTTCGGCGGCGGCGGGCATGCGCGGGCGGCCGGCTGCACCGTGCCGGGGCCGCTCGACGCCGCTCGTCGCCTCGTCCTTGCCGAGTGCGAACGTGAGCTGGCGCGGGCTGATGCTGGGGGTCGTTAACCTCGACAAACCGGTCGGCCCCACGTCGCACGACATGGTCGGCCTGATGCGTCGCCTGACCGGGATCCGGCGCATCGGGCATGCCGGCACGCTCGACCCCCTCGCCTCGGGGGTGCTGCCGATCCTCGTCGGCGCCGCGACCCGCTTCAGCGAGGAGCTGAGCGGCGGCGGCAAGCGCTACACCGCCACGATTCGGCTCGGCGAGCGCTCGGCGACCGACGACGGCGAAGGACCGATCGAGCCGGGGTCCGCGCCTCCGGACGCGGCCGCGATCCGCGCGGCGCTCGGGACGTTCGTCGGCACGATCGAGCAGACGCCGCCGGCGTTCTCCGCGCGCAAGCAGGCCGGGCGACGCGCCCACCGCGCCGCCAGGGCGGGGGAGCCGCTCACGCTCGCGCCGCGCAGCGTGCGGATCGACTCGATCGAGGTGCTCGGGATCGAGGCGCAGGGGACGACGACCGACGTCGTCATCGACCTGCGCTGCGGGGCCGGGACCTACGTCCGCTCGCTCGCTCGCGATCTCGGCGAGCAGCTCGGCTGCGGCGGGCACCTGGCGGGACTGCGGCGAACCGAGGCTGCAGGGCTGCACGCCGCCGACGGCCACGATCCTGAGACCCTTCGGGCACTTGCGGCCGAGGGCCGGTTCGGCGCCGCGCTGCTGCCGGTCGGGCCGCTGCTCGGCCTCCCGCCGCTCGTCCTCGAGCCGCCAGCAGCGGCACGCTTCATGAACGGCGGCGCACCGCATGTCGATGATCCCGGCGCGGGCCGGCGCGCGGTCTACGAGGCCGATCGCCTCATCGGGACCGGCCGTCTCGCAGACGGCATCCTGCGTCCCGACAAGGTCCTGCCCGGAGCGGACCGATGACCTCGTCCCCGGAGCCGGTCGTCGCGCGCAACCTCGACGGGCTGCCGATGGTCGGGCCGGCGGTCATCACGCTGGGGGTGTTCGACGGCGCGCACCTCGGCCATCGGGCCGCCCTGGCGACGACCGCCCAGACGGCAGCCGCCGAGGGCCTGGCCTCCGTTGCTGTGGTGCTCGATCCGCACCCGCGCGAGGTGCTCCAGCCAGGCAGCGCCATTCCACGCCTCGCCCCGCTCGACATCAACATCGCGCGGCTCGAACGCCTGGCGCTCGTGGACGCCGTGGTGCCGCTGCGCTTCGACGCGGCGATCTCGCGGCTGCCGGCGGTTGGCTTCCTGGAGGCGCTCGCGCCCGCGATCGACGTGCGCGGCGTCGCGATGGCACCGGGCAGCGCGTTCGGGCGTAATCGGGACGGGACCGCGGACCGCCTGACGGCCGCCGGCCATCAGGTCGTTGCCGTGCCCGCGCTGGCCGTCGACGACGAGCCAGTGAGCTCGACCCGCATCCGCGCAGCGCTGGCCCGCGGCGACGTCGCCACGGCGATCCGCCTGGGGGCGGAGCCGTACCTGCGCGGCCGGGTCGTCCGTGGCGACAGGCGGGGACGCGAGCTCGGGTTTCCAACGGCGAACCTCGCCTTCGACTACGCGCCGGCGATGCCGGCGATCGGCATCTACCTGGGCGCCGTCTCGGTGCCGGAGCGCGGCGTGGGGCCGCGACATCCGGCGCTGGTCAGCGTCGGCGTGCGTCCGACCTTCCACGACGATGGGCGCGTCCTCGTCGAGGTCTACCTGCTCGATTTCGACGGGGACCTGTATGACGCGACGCTCGCCGTCAGCCTCGAGGCACGGCTGCGCGAGGAGCGGAGATTCGACTCCGTCGAGGCGCTCGTGGAGCAGATGCGCGCCGACGAGACGGAGGCCAGATTGGTGCTCGCTGGCCGCGAAGTGTCCGCATAGCGTCCAGCGCAAATCAGCGGGTTGTGCTACCCTTCCCGAGATTACGGGAATGAATGTGGAGGAAAGTGTGCCGCTCGCGAAGGACACCAAGAGCGCGATCGTGACCGACTACGCAACCCATGAGGGCGATACCGGCTCTCCCGAAGTTCAGATCGCGCTGTTGACCGAGCGGATCAAGTCGCTCACTGAGCATCTGCGGACGTACCACAACGACAATCATTCGCGGCGTGGCCTGCTGAAGCTCGTCGGCCAGCGCCGACGGCTCCTGGCCTACCTGGTCCGGAAGGACGTCGACCGCTACCGCGACGTGATTGGCCAGCTGGGACTGCGCCGCTAATCGAGACCATTGCGAATCAACCCAGGCGCCACACGCCTGGGTTTCGCACATCCAGGCCCGAGCCGAGCTCGGCCGTGCTGCCTCGTTGGATCGATGCAGCCGCTCCGGAGGCGCCGCACGCCGCGCTGAGCAGCCCGCGTTCGCCGCGCGCACCGGAGCACCCCCGACATGACACAACATCTGGAGGAATCAGTGGCAATCAAGGTTGAGGCCGAGATCGGCGGCCAGAGCTTCTCGCTGGAGGCGGGCAAGCTCGCAGAGCAGGCCGATGGAGCGGTGCTCGTCCGGTACGGTGACAGCGTCGTCCTCGCGACGGCGGTCGCGGCAAAGGAGCCGCGCGAGGGCGCCGACTTTTTCCCACTCACCGTGGACTACGAGGAGCGGATGTATGCGGCCGGCAAGATCCCCGGCGGCTTCATCAAGCGCGAGTCGCGCCCGTCCGAGGCGGCGATCCTCGCCATGCGGCTCACCGACAGGCCGATCCGGCCGCTCTTTCCGAAGGGCTACTACAACGACGTCCAGGTCGTCCTGACGGTCCTCTCTGCCGACCAGGAGAACGACCCGGACATCCTCGCCCTGAACGGCGCCTCGGCAGCGCTTTCGATCAGCCAGATCCCGTTCCTCGGCCCCGTCGGCGCCGTCCGCGTCGGCCGAGTCAATGGCGAGTTCGTCGCCAACCCGACCACCTCGCAGCTCGCCGAGAGCGACCTCGACCTCGTCGTGGCCGGGACGCGCGAGGCGGTGATGATGGTCGAGGCCGGCGCGAAGATCGTCCCCGAGTCGGTGATGGCCGACGCGATCGCGTATGGGCATGCCGAGGCGCAGAAGAGCATCCAGCTCCAGGAGCGGCTGGTCGAGAGCATCGGCAAGCCGAAGAAGGTGCCGTTCATCGCGCCGAAGGCGGACAGCGTCGCGAAGCTGGGCGATCGTCTGGCGCGCGGCGAGTCGGAGTTCGTGGTGATCGACCTCGAGACGACGTCGATGAAGCCGGAGATCGGCTCGATCGTCGACGTCGCCGCGCTTCGCGTGCGCGATGGCCAGGTGGTCGATCGCTTCGAGTCGCTCGTCAATCCGGGCCGCCCGATCGTGGGACACCAGATCCACGGCATCAGCGATGACGACGTGGCGAACGCGCCGTCGACCATCGAGGTCCTGCAGCGCCTCGTCGAATTCATCGGCGAGACGCCGGTCGTGGCCCACAACGTCGCGTTCGACCTGCCCTTCATCACCCGTCACCTGGCCGGCGACAACGCGTGGAAGCCGAGCGCGGTCTTCGACACGCTCGAGCTCGGGTACCAGCTGTATCCCGATGCCGGCGGCTACAAGCTGTCGGACCTCGTGCGCTTCGTCTTCGGTCGCGACCACAGCTCGGCGCACCGCGCGATGCCCGATGCGGAGGCCGCGGCGGAGCTGTTCCTCAACTTCACGAGCGGCCTCTCCGAGCGGCTGAACGCCGTCCGGGGCGAGATCGCCGACGAGGTGCGTCGCGCGCGCGACCACTACGACCGCAGCGAGCAGGGGAGTGCCTTCGAGGACATCCGGCGTCGTCATGGCATCGGCTCGGCGCTGATGGATCACCTCACCAAGACGACCGTCCGCGAGCTCGTCCTCAGCGAGAACGTGCGCATCGACGGGCGTGACACGGCGACGATTCGGCCGATCAACGTCGAGGTCGGCGTCCTTCCGCGCACCCATGGGTCCGGCATCTTCACCCGTGGCCAGACCCAGGCGCTCTCGATCGCCACCCTGGGACCGTCGAGCGACGTCCAGCGCATGGACACGATCAGTCCGGAGACCGAGAAGCGGTACCTGCACCACTACAACATGCCGCCCTACTCGGTCGGGGAGGCGCGCTTCATGCGGGGCCCCGGCCGTCGCGAGATCGGGCACGGCGCGCTCGCAGAGCGTGCACTCGTCCCGGTGCTCCCGACCGCCGAGGAGTTCCCGTACGTGATCCGCGTCGTGAGCGAGGTCGTCAGCTCGAACGGCTCGACCTCGATGGCCTCGACCTGCGGCAGCTCGCTGGCGCTCATGGACGCCGGCGTGCCGATCAAGGCGCCAGTCGCCGGCGCGGCGATGGGCCTCATCACCGACAGCGCCAGCGGCCGCTACGCCGTCCTGACCGACATCAACGGCAAGGAGGACGCGTACGGTGACATGGACTTCAAGGTCACCGGCACCGCCGACGGCGTGACCGCGCTGCAGATGGACATCAAGGTCGCCGGCATCACCGTCGAGATCATGCGCGACGCGCTGGAGCAGGCACGCGTGGCGCGCCTCTTCATCCTCGACAAGATGAACGCGGTGATCAGCGCCAGCCGCAGCGAGCTCTCGCCCTTCGCACCGCGCATCACGACGATCAAGATCCCGGTCGACAAGATCCGCGACGTCATCGGCTCAGGCGGCAAGGTGATCCGCCAGATCGTTGCCGAGACCGGCACCGAGATCAACGTCGAGGACGACGGGACGATCCAGATCGCCGCGACCTCGGGTGAGGCCGCGAAGAAGGCGATCAGCTGGATCGAGGGCCTCACCAAGGAGGTCGAGGTCGGCAAGGAGTATCTCGGCAAGGTCACCCGGATCATGAACTTCGGCGCCTTCGTCGAGATCATGCCCGGCAAGGAGGGACTGGTGCACATCAGTCAGCTCGCCGACTACCGGGTGCCGCGCGTCGAGGACGTGGTGAGCATCGGTGACGAGTTGATGGTCATCGTGACCGAGATCGACCGCATGGGCCGCGTCAACCTCAGCCGCCGTGCGGCGATGGAGCGACATATGGCGCGCACCGGGGCCGGCTCGGGCGCCGGTGCCGACAACGGAGAGACGGCCCGCAACCGCGGCTAGTCCGCGGCGGCCACGACGCCGTCGCGGATGGGCGACGCCAGCGACAGGCGCGACCCGGCCGGCGATCTCGCCAGGATCGCCGAGGAGGTCGCGGGCTGCGTTCGGTGCCCGCTCGCCGCGCGCCGGACGCGCACGGTGCCGGGCGAAGGCAGCCCGTGGACGGACGTGCTGCTCGTCGGCGAAGGGCCGGGGGCCCGTGAGGATGCCACCGGCCGTCCATTCGTCGGGCCGGCCGGCGAGCTGCTGAACGAGCTGCTCGGCATGATCGGGTGGCAGCGTTCCGACGTGTTCATCGCGAACGTCGTGAAGTGCCGGCCGCCCGGCAACCGCGATCCCGAACCCGACGAGATCGCGGCCTGCGCGCCGTTCCTCGAACGCCAGGAGGCGACGATCGAGCCATCGATCGTCGTCACCCTGGGACGCCATTCCCTGCAGCGCTACCTGCCCGGCGCCAGGATCGGCCAGGTGCACGGCCGCGTGCAGCGCAGCGGCAGCCGGTGGGTCTTCCCGATGTACCATCCTGCTGCGGCGCTCCACCAGGCGTCGCTGCGTGACACGCTGGTCCGGGACATCCGTGGCCTGCCGGCCGCGCTGCTGGCCGCGCGGGAAGCGATCGAGATGGAACGGGCGAGCGCCGATTCGATCGATCCCGGGGTCGCGGCAGATCCCGGCGATGCGCCTCCGACGGTGGAGCGCGTCGAGGAAGCCGACCAGCTGACGCTGTTCTAGGAGAGGCATGCCACAGACGCTGCGCATCATCCCGCTCGGTGGAGTGGGAGAGGTGGGCAAGAACATCACGGTCGTCGAGGCGGCGGGGGAGATCCTCGTCCTCGACTGCGGCCTCGCCTTCCCCGAGCCGGAGATGCTGGGCATCGACCTCGTCATCCCCGATGTCACCTACCTGGCAGAGAACCGCGACCGGATCCGCGCCATCTTCATCACCCACGGCCACGAGGACCATACCGGGGCGCTGCCGTATGTGCTGCCGCGGATCCCCGGGACGCCCATCTACTCCTCGAAGCTGACGAAGGGCCTGATCACCGGGAAGCTGAAGGAGCACAAGCTCCTCGACTCGACCGAGCTGAACATCGTCGAGCCGGGCGCCGAGGTGAGCGTGGGCGTCTTCACGATCACGCCCTTCCGCGTGAACCACTCGATCCCCGACGGGCTCGGCTTCGCCATCCGCACCCCGGTCGGCACCGTCGTCACGACCGGCGATTTCAAGTTCGATCTCACGCCGCCGGACGGGCAGCGCGCCGACCTCGGGCTCATTGCCGAGATCGGGAATCGGGGCGTCGACTTCCTGCTGTCGGACTCCACGCGCGCCGAGAAGGAGGGCTACACGCTGTCCGAGGCGACGGTCGGAGCGTCGCTCCAGCAGCTCATCGCCGAGGCGCCCGGCCGCGTCATCGTCGCCACCTTCGCGAGCAACATCGGGCGCGTGCAGCAGGTGCTGGATGCGGCGGCCGCGAACGGCCGCAAGATGGTCTGCATCGGGCGCAGCATGGAGCAGAACACCGCGATCGCCACCGAGCTCGGCTACCTGGACACCCGCGACGGCACCCTGGTCCGCAAGGACCAGCTTCAGCGCCTGCCCAAGGAGCAGCTGGTGGTGATGACCACCGGGTCACAGGGTGAGCCGATGTCCGGGTTGACTCGCATGAGCAACCGCGACCACCGCAACATCACCATCGAGCCGGGCGACACCGTCATCGTCTCGGCCAGTCCGATCCCCGGCAACGAGGAGGCGGTCGCCAAGACGATCGACAACCTCTTCAAGGAAGGGGCGATGGTGCACTACGAGCCGCTGAAGCACTGCCACGTCTCCGGGCACGGGTCGCGCGAGGAGCTGAAGCTCATGCTCGGCCTCGTGAATCCGCGTCACTTCATCCCGATCCACGGCGAGTACCGCATGCTCGTGCAGCATGCGCTGCTGGCCGAGGGCGCCGGCGTCGAGATCGATCGCATCTTCGTGCTGGAGAATGGGCAGGTGGTCGAGTACGACGGGCAGCAGGCGCGGCTGGCTGGCAGCGTTCCGTCCGGCGCGGTCCTGGTCGACGGCATCGCCGCGGTCGACGGCGTCGATGGCGTCGTGCTCCGTGACCGGCGCATGCTGGCGAGCGACGGCGTGGTGATGGTGGCGCTGACGGTCGATGGGACGACGGGACATCCCGTGACCGGCGTCGACATCATCGGCCGTGGATTCCTCTCGGATCCAGAGGACCCGATCCTGGTCGAGGCCCGTCGCTTCCTGGACGAGGCGCTGCGGCGGCCGCAGGCGGATGAGCACGCCGCCGAGGCCGGATATCTGAAGTCGAAGATCCACGACGAGCTCTCGCGGTTCTTCTTCCAGCGCACCAAGCGACGGCCGATGATCCTGCCAATCGTCCTCGAGGTCTAGCCCGATGGCCGGGCGACGGACGACCACCTCGCGGCGGCGATACCGCCGGAGGCGACGCCAGGGGTTCGCGATGAGCGGCAGGCTCATGCGCGAGCTGCTCGCGCTCGTCCTCGTGATCCTGGCCATCGCCGCGACGATCGCGCTCTTCGCGCCGGAGTCCGGGGCGCTCATCTCGTGGCTGCACGGCGGGCTGAGCCAGCTGCTGGGGTGGGGGATCGCGTTCGCGCCGCCACTCCTGCTCGGCTTCGCGCTCATGCTCTGGATGAAGACGATGCCGGCCGAGCGCTGGATGGCCGCCAGCGGCGCCGTCGTCGTGGCGCTGGCGCTGCTCGGGATGTTCCATCTCGCCGCCGGTGGCGGCATCGATGCCGTGGCGACCGGCGACGGGGGAGGCTACCTTGGCCTCGCGGTGAGCGGCCTCTTCGCCGGTGCGCTGGGCTCGACGGGGGCGTGGATCGTGCTGACGCTGCTCTTCGTCGTGGGCCTGCTGCTCTACTTCAACATGACAATCGGTGACGTCGTGGCCAGCTACCTCGCCGAGCGCGAGGAGCGCATGGCCGAGGCCGAGCTCGCGGCTCGTCGGGCGGCGACGAGCGAGCGGCGACGTCGCGGTGGCGAGCCAGCCCCGGAGCCGGAACACGCCGCGCGGCCCGGGCTGATCGACCGCGTCCGCGGGGCCCTGGTCGGGACGCCGGCAACCGAGCCCGACGACCCGGTGATTCTGCGCCGCGAGCGGCCCGCCACCACCGGCGCGCGAGCGACGGCGGTCAGCGCGCCACCGCGGGTGCCGTTCCC
Organism: Chloroflexota bacterium; assembly: GCA_036743735.1. Taxonomy (GTDB): domain Bacteria; phylum Chloroflexota; class Limnocylindria; order QHBO01; family QHBO01; genus JBDTNK01. Next base: position 273 of record DAINOY010000012.1, on the reverse strand, counting down.
GGTGACTGCCGCGGCGCCGGTGACCGCCGGCTCCACGGCGGCGCTCGGTGCCCCGGCGATGGGCGGAGCAGCGCACGAGGAGGCCGCCGGGGACGAGCTCTCCCCCGACGAGTCGGAGCATCTCTCCGAGGTCGGGGCGGCCAGCCAACCGGACGCAGCGCTCGAGGAAGCGGCACAGAGCTGGGAGCTGCCGCGGCTCGACATGCTCGCCGACGCCCCAGCCAGCGCCGTGGCCCAGATGGACCTCGCAGCGAAGGGGCAGCGCATCAAGGA
>DAINOY010000011.1:0-14301 GCA_036743735.1 Chloroflexota bacterium | reverse complement strand
GCCATCGGTCGCCACCAGGAGGACGGATCCGGGTGCGGCCAGCTGCTGACGCACGATCGCCTCGACCTCCCTCGTAGGTCGCCGGCCGTCACGCGCGGTGAGGCTGTCGGCCCAGACATCGAATGCCGCGTCGCGGTCGCCCGGCCGGCCGGCTCGGATGGTGATCATCGGGCCCATTGTGCCTGCAGCTAGCGGTCTGGCTGCGCTATAATTGCGTCCGCAACTAATCTCCACCCCTCGCATCTCCACGCAAACCCGAAAGGCATCGGTTTCCATGTCCCACCCCATCAAGCTCGACGTCTGGTCCGATATCGCCTGTCCGTGGTGCTACATCGGCAAGCGCAACCTCGCGGCCGGCATCGACCAATTCATGCGCGTGGCGTCGCACCCGGCGGTCGAGGTCGAGTACCACAGCTTCGAGCTGGCGCCCGACACACCGATCGACTTCGAGGGCAGCGAGCTCGATTACCTCATCAGCCTCAAGGGAATCAGTCGCGAACAGGCGCAGGCGATGGTCGACAGGGTGACCGCGATCGCCGCGGGCATCGGGCTCGAATACAACTACGACCTGCTCCGCCACACCCGAACGCTGAAGGCGCATGAGTTGCTGCATCTCGCCAGGCGCGACGGCGTGCAGCTCGAGATGGCGGAGCGCCTCTTCCGCGCCTACTTCACCGAGGGGCGGCACCTCGGCCAGATCGACGAGCTTGGCACCCTGGCCGCTGACGTTGGCCTGGACCCCGACGCGGTGCGCGCGTCCCTTCGCGCGGAAGAGTTCCTGCCCGATGTGCGGGCCGACCAGGAGCAGGCGACTGCCTACGGCATCCGCGGCGTGCCGTTTTTCGTCCTCGATGGCACGTACGGCGTCTCAGGTGCGCAACCGCCCGAGGCCTTCGCCGCAGCGCTGGAGCAGGTCGTCGAGGCCCGGAAGATGCAGACCGCGGCCGAGTCTAGGACGGCCTGACCACATGGAACTTCTCGACCTCGCGCTCCTCATCCTCCGGATCGTCGTGGGCGGCACGTTGCTCGCGCACGGCGCGCAGAAGGCGTTCGGCTGGTGGGGCGGGCCCGGGTCGCAGGGCTGGACCGGCTTCATCGCCCAGATGGGATTCCGGCCGCCGGCACTCTTCGCGTGGCTGTCGATCCTGGCCGAGCTATCGGGCGCCCTCCTGGTGCTGGGCCTGCTGACGCCGCTCGTCGCGATGCTGATCACCGGGCAGGTGGTCGTGATCATCGGGGCCGCGCATTGGCAGAACGGCTTCTGGAACGCCAACAAGGGCTACGAGTTCCCACTCAGCCTGCTCGCTGCCGCGGTTGCGGTGCTCCTCGTCGGGCCCGGTCAGTTCTCGCTCGACGCTGCGATCGGCTTCTATCTCGCGCCGGAGCTGCGCCTCGGGCTGCTGGCGCTCGGCATCGCCGGCGGCCTGGGGGTGCTGCTGCTCCAGCGCGCCATGGCTCGCCAGGCGGCCTGAGCGGCCCCGCCTCGGCGGCGGGTGCCCGGCCGTCACGCATCCCGCGCGATCTCCTCGCGCGCTTCGCCAAGTGGGCCGCGTCGACGTCACCCGAGCGAGTCGAGCGCCGCGAAGGCTGAGCCGCGCGCCCCGGCCATGTCGAGGTCCGGCACGATCGCGAACTGCGCGATCGCGGCCTGCTCCTCGCGCAGGACCGTGTGGGCACGCACCCCAGCCAGGAACCAGTCGCGGAAGTGCGGCGCTGAATCGACGACCCCGCCGCCGACGAAGTAGGCGAGCGGATCGGAGTAGTTCGCCGCGATCGTGAAGAGCCGTCCCAGCGCCATCGCCTGCTGCTCGAAGAGCTTCAGCGCCATCTCGTCGCCGCGCTCGCCATACGAGCGTGCCTCCTTCGCGGCGTCGAGGATCGGCAGCGTCCCGAGCGGATGGGACGGGTAGCGAGTCAGCCAGTAGGGGAGCAGGTTGCGCAGGATGCCGGCGAGCGACGCGATCGACTCGACATCACCGCGGTTGCCGCAGGCGCAGACTGGCATCGGCTGGTCATCGGCCAGGATGCCGTCCAGGCGGATCAGCACGTGGCCCAGCTCGCCCGCCATCCCCGCCGCGCCGCGAATCACCGCGCCGGCGTCGACCACCCCGCCGCCCAGGCCGGTTCCGACGATGGCCGACACGGACGAGCTGGCGGAGGCATCGGCCCCGAAGTGGACGTGGTGGGCATAGAGTGCCGCGGCATTCCCGTCGTTGTTGTAGACGACGGGTAGGCCGATGTGCGCCTCCAGCGCACTCCGCACGTCGAAGCCCCACCACGCCTCCTGCGCGAAGTTCGTCGCGCCGCGCACGCTGATCACCCCGTCGGCGCTCGCGGGTCCGGGCGTGTCCAGGCCGACCGCGAGCACCTGCTCCCGCCCGGTGCCCGTCAGCTCGAGCGCAGCGTCCATGGCCTGGGCCATGGCCTCGATCGCCGCCGTGGGGCCCTCGAGCACGCGGCTGGGGACCTCGCACATGCGGTCGACGAGGAAGGTGCCGCCCACCTCGAGGACCGTGGCGTTCGTCTTCGTTCCGCCATTGTCGAGGCCAACGACGACGCTTTGCTCGCTCACGCGGTGCATCGTAGCGGCCCGGGCACCGGGCGCGAGAACGTGACGAATGGCCCGTCACGTGACGCCGTCGAGGGCGCACTATCGTCCGGGCGAGCGATGCACACCGGTGTATCGGCCCGGCGTTGGTTTCGACGAATCGAAGGAGGTCCCGTTGTCTGGCATGCGCAGCTACGCGACCTGGATCGCCATCGTTGCGGCGGTGATCCTGGTCTGGCTCCAGCTCCCCGAGGACTGGCCTATCTCCCAGCCAGAGGGGACACTCAACACCGTCCTGACCTGGGTCTTCTGGATCCTGTCGCTCGTGGTCGTCGTCCTGCTCTTCGCGGGCCGCAACGATCCCGAGGCCGCTGAGGTCGAAGTCGAGGGCCCGGCATTTGCCCGATTCCTCTTCGCGAACTCCCGTGCCGGACTCTTCTGGCTGCCGATCCGCCTCTTCCTTGGCGTGAGCTGGCTCGAGTCGGGGATCGGCAAGGCGACCGGTGGCGGATGGCTCGACGGTGGCACGGCCCTGGCCGGCTACTGGGAGCGCGCGGTCTCGATTCCGACCGAAGGCCGCCCGCCGATCACCTACGACTGGTATCGCGACTTCATCAACCTCCTGCTCAACGGCAACCACGAGGGCTGGTTCGCCTGGATCATCACGTTCGGTGAGATCGCCGTCGGGATCGGGCTGATCCTCGGCGCGTTGACCGGCATCGCCGCGTTCTTCGGCGCGCTGATGAACATGTCGTTCCTGCTGGCCGGCTCGGCATCGACGAACCCGGTGCTCTTCACGGCGGCAATCGGACTCATGCTCGCCTGGCGTGTCGCCGGCTACTACGGCCTCGATCGCTACCTCCTGCCGATGCTCGGCACGCCGTGGCGGGCTCCAGTGCGTACCGATGCGCGGGCGGTGAGCCCGGGCTAGCCTCTCGGGGAGCGGCCGGCGAGGTGGGGCGCCGGCCTCCTCGGAAGCATATCGAGACGCGCGTGCGGGCTGGCTCGGCGCGGGCGAGGCGTGCCCCCGATCAAGTCCGCACCGGCCGACCCTGCTACGCGCTTGCGGCGACCGGCCGCACCTCGTCAACCGGGGTCGCGAGCGTCTCGCGGAGCAGCATGCTCAGCTGGTCCCACTCGACGAGGAACGCGTCGTGGCCCTTGTCGGATCGGATCTCGCGGTAGGAGGCTTCCACGCCCGCTCTCGACGCGGCGTCCACCAGCGCACGGACCTGGCGCGGCCCGTAGAGGATGTCCCCTTCGATCCCGATGCCAGTGAGCCTGGTTCCGGCCGACGCCAGCGCGCCAAGCGACCCGACCACGCCACCGCGTTCGCGGCCGATGTCGTGGGCATCCATCGCCCGCACCAGCGACTCGTACGAGCTGGCGTGGAAGCGCAGGCGCAGCTTCTCGCCCTGGTGTTCGAGGTAGGCGCCGATGCCGTCGCGGGTGTCGAAGTCGACCTCCGAGCGGTAGGTCGTCATGGCCAGCTGGCGCGCCAGCTCGAGGCCGCGCTGGCGGTCGAGCGCCAGGAGCTCCAGCTGAATGTGATTCCAGCCCGCGGCGAGGTTGCCGATGACCGCCGGCGCCGCGATCGGCACGACCGCCTCGACGGCCGAAGGTCGATCGAGCGCCACCTCGAGCGCGACCATGCCACCCAGCGAGCCGCCGACAGCGAGCGCCAGCGACTCGATGCCCAGGGCGTCGAGCGCCGCCCATTGGGCTCGCGCCATGTCCCGCGGCGTGATGAGTGGGAAGGGTGAGAGCTCGCGCGGCCCGGTCGTGCCGTAGCACGAGCCGAGCAGGTTGAGGCAGATCACCTGGAGTCGCGCCGTGTCGAGGGCCAGCCCAGGACCGATGAGCGGTGACCACCAATCGCCCGCCGCATCGGCCGAGCCGGTGAGAGCGTGCACGACCAGCACCGCCGGGGCGGACGGAGGCCCGTCCCGGCGGTAGGCGACGCGGAGATCGGGGATCACCGCTCCGGCATCGGTCTCGAACGAACCGAGCCGCAGAGGGGGATCCCGCGGGCTCAGCGGGAGCAGGGTCATGCGGTCGCCCCCTCGCGAACCGCCGCCGCCAGGGCCTGGTCGAGGTCGGCGATGATGTCGTCGAGCGCCTCGAGCCCCACCGAGAGGCGCACGAGGTCCGGCGTCACGCCGCTCTTGCGCTGCTCGTCCTCACCCAGCTGCTGGTGGGTCGTGGAGGCGGGATGGATGATCAGCGACTTCGCGTCGCCGACGTTCGCGAGCAGGCTGAAGAGCTTCACGTTGTCGATCAGCGTGCGGCCGGCATCCGCGCCGCCACGAACCCCGAAGGTGATGATCCCGCCCGACCCGCCGGCAAGGTAACGCTGCGCATTGGCGTAGGTCGCGTGCGACGCCAGCCCTGGGTACGACACCCACTCGACGCGCTCGTCGGCCTCGAGCCACTTCGCCACCGCCAACGCGTTGACGCTGTGCCGTTCGATCCGCAGCGGGAGCGTCTCGAGCCCCTGGAGGAAGAGCCACGAGTTGAAGGGCGAGAGCGCAGGACCGATGTCTCGCAGCAGCTGGACGCGTAGCTTGATGATGAACGCCAGCGACCCGAAGGCGCCGGTGTACGACACGCCGTGGTACGACGGATCGGGGTCGACGAAGTCGCGGAAGCGCGGGCTCGACGCCCAGTCGAAGGTCCCGCCGTCCACCACCACGCCGCCGATCGAGGTCCCGTGCCCGCCGATCCACTTCGTGGCCGAGTGGAGCACGATGTCGGCGCCGTGCTCGATGGGCCTGGCGATGATCGGCGCGAACGTGTTGTCGACGATGAGCGGCAGCTGGTTGCGATGCGCGACGTCGGCGATGCCGCGCAGGTCGGGCACGTCGAGGCGCGGGTTGCCGATCGTCTCGACGAAGTAGCCCTTCGTCCGGTCATCGGTCTGCGCCTGGAAGTCGGCGGGATCGTTGCCCTCGACCCACCGCACCTCGATGCCGAAGCGGGGGAGGGTGTAGGCGAACAGGTTGTAGGTGCCGCCGTACAGGCTCGTGGAGCTGACGATGTTGTCGCCGGCGCGCGCCAGGTTGAGGATCGTCAGTGTCTCCGCCGCCTGTCCGGAGGCGAGCCCCAGCGCGCCGACGCCGCCCTCGAGTGCCGCGATGCGCTGCTCGAAGACATCGGTCGTGGGGTTCATGATCCGGGTGTAGATGTTCCCGAACTGCTGGAGCGCAAAGAGGCGCGCGGCATGGCCGGCGTCCTCGAAGTTGAAGCTCGTGGTGGCGTAGATCGGGACGGCGCGGGATCCGGTGGTGGGATCCGGCTGCTGGCCGGCGTGAAGCGCCAGCGTTTCGGTGAGATGGGCCCGCTCGGGCGCGTGGCCATTGCCGTTGCCGTTGGTGTTGCCGTTTGCGTCTGACATCGGTTGTTGGGTTCCTTCGCGGTGGTGGGCAGGTGCGGCGTCGCACACGGCGACGCGCCTCGTCGTTCGTGTGGGATGGCGGCTTGCCGCCCGCGATGGAAACGAAAAGACCGCACCTCCTGCGTGAGGAAGTGCGGCCCCGTCAGCGTCCCTGTGACCCTCCGGCGCTCAGTGGCGCAGGGTCAGACGATCTCCTCGCGGCTACGGGGCCGCCAGGGCATACACATGGTCGTGTGATGCGGGACGTGATGATCGGGGAACATGAGTGGGTCCGACCCTAGCAGGGCTGTCAAGTTGGCGCTGGCGCGCACCGAGGCAAGGTTCCCGGCAAGGTTGACGTGGCACCGTTCGTCGATGCGCGTCCGCCGCATCCACCTGACCGTCGCGATCGCTGCCCTGGCCCTGTGCGCCCTCCCCGCCGCGACGTTTGCCACGAAGCCCGATGGTCCACCCGGTCTGTCCAAGGAACGCACGCCCGAGATCGAGGTAACGCTCGACGGGACGATCGAGTCGAGCCTGGACGATCGAGGCCGAGCGTTGTACCAGCTGACGGATGGCGGTACGACATACGAGCTCTCGGCGGGTCCGCGCTGGTACTGGCGCGACAACAATCCGCTGGCCGCGTACGTCGGCCAGGATGTCACGGTCACGGGCACGTCACACGATGGCTCGACCGAGGTCGAGGTTCGCACCGTGAACGGCAGCGAGATCCGCGGCAAGGGCCGTCCGCCCTGGGCGGGTGGATGGAAGACGGTTGGTGCTCAGCATCCAGGCTGGTCGGAGGAAAAATCGGCCCGGTTCGGCCTGAAGTTCGGTGCCTGCTTCCCTCCCGGACACTGCAAGGAGCGCTCGCACCAGACCGATGACGCCGCCGAGGACGCTCCGGCCGGAGGGGAAGCTCCCGGCGGCTGAATTCCGTGCGGCTGGTCAGCCGGTGTGCTGAAGTCCGGCAGCGATCCCGTTCACGGTGAGCTGGATGAGTCGCTCGAGCCGCGGTCGGTCACGGGGCGCCGGCCCGGCACGCAGGGCCGCCAACGCCTGGAGCTGAAGCTCCGATAGCGCATCCACGTACGGGTTGCGCAGCTCGATCGAGCGCTGGAGCCGCGGCGCGCCGTCGAGCAGACGCTCGCGGCCGGTGAGCCGCAGCAGCTCGGCCACCGTGAGCTCGAACTCCTCATCGATCGCGTTAGCGATGCGGCGCATCGACTCGGAGTTGCCGGCCAGGGCGGCGTAGCGCCGCGCCACCGCGCGATCCGCCACGGCAAGTCCCATCTCCAGGTTGTCGATCGTCGAGGCGAAGAAACGCCACTCCCGGTAGGCCCGCGCGAGCTCGTCAGTCGCAGCGGCGCCGTGGCGTGCGCGGTAGCCTGCCAGGGCGCTGCCGGCACCGAACCAGGCCGGGAGGTTGGCGCGTGACTGCGCCCAGGCGAACGTCCACGGGATGGCGCGCAGCGCCTCGATCGACGGCTGGGCGCCGGACCCGCCGCGCCTCGACGGCCGCGACCCGAGCGTCATGGCCGAGAGCTCGGAGATCGGCGTCGCCGATGCGAAGAAACGCCCGAACGCCGGATCTTCCTGGACGAGTGATCGGTACGCGTCTCCGGCGAGGGAAGCCAGCTCGTCCATGAGGCCGTTCCAGCGTTCCGCAGCGGCGGCGACCTGCCCTTCGTGCGCCGGCATCGAGGCGAGCAGCACGGCATGTGTCATCTGCTCGAGGTGGCGGAGCGCGATCCCCGGATTCTGGTAGCGCGCCGCGATCACCTCGCCCTGCTCGGTCAGCTTGAGCCGTCCATCGACCGATCCGGCCGCCTGGGCCAGGATGGCCCGGTTGGCGGGGCCGCCGCCGCGTCCGATGGCGCCGCCGCGTCCGTGGAAGAGCGTCAGCTCGACGCCCTCGTGGCGCGCGACCTCCACCAGCGCCTCTTGCGCTCGATACAGCGCCCATGCCGCGGCCAGGTAGCCCAGCTCCTTGTTCGAGTCGGAGTAGCCGACCATCACCTCCTGTCGATCGCCGCGGGTGGCGAGGTGCGCCCGATAGCGCCGATCCGCCAGCAGGGCGCTGAGCAGCGGCGCTGCCGAGCTCAGCGCATCCTCGGACTCGAGGAGCGGCACGACATCGAACGGCACCGACGCGCTGCCGGTCGCCTCGGCCACGAGATCGAGCACGCCCAGGACGTCGTCAACGCCGCGGGTGAAGCTGATGACGATGCGTCGGCAGGCATCGGCCCCGAACGTATCGCCCAGCCCAGCGGCGACGCGGAGCGTGGCGAGCACCTCGTCGGTCGATGGTGCGGCCGGGCCGAGCGGCTCGCGACGATCGCCTCCGGAGTGGATGCGCTCGAGCGCGGCGGCGTGAACGTCAGCGTGCTGGCGGATCTCCAGCGAAGCGAGGTGAAAGCCGAAGGTCTCGACCTGCCAGACGAGATCCTGCACCTCGCCCCATGCGATTCGCTCCGCTCCGCTGTCGACGAGCGAGGTCTGGATGTCGCGCAGGGCGGCGAGGAGCTCGCCCGGGCTGGGGTAGGCATGCTTCGTCGGGCCGTCGCCCTGGGTCAGGCGAGCGCGGGTGCGCACCAGCCGCTCGGCCACGAGGCCGAACGCGACCCGGTAGGGCTGGCGCGGGAAGCGCTGGTCGAGCGAGGCGGCGAGCGCGGGCAGGCGTTCGGCGCCATCATCGAGCTGCGCGCGAAGCACATCGGTCAGCCGTTCGTCCTCGACCGCGAGGCCGAGGGTCGACACCATGCGACGCGCGACGTTCTCGTAGCCGTGCAGCAGGTGATCCGCCTGGATCCGCATCGTGGCGAGACTGATCCGCGCATCGACGCCGGGATGCCCATCGCGGTCGCCGCCGATCCACGAGCCCCAGGCCAGGAAGGCGGGCACGCGAGTGGCGCGAGAAGCCCGCGGCTGGCGGGCGGGGCTCCAGCGGTCCAACGCGCGTTCCACGCTGCGGTAGAGGCGCGGAGTGGCCCGGAAGATCGTCTCGTCGAAGAAGACCATCGCGGCACGGACCTCGCCGAGCGGCGTCGGCCGCTCATCGCGGATGGGCGAGGTGCGCCACAGCACGGTGATCTCCTCGAGCAGGCGCCGCTCGAGATCGTCTCGCTCCGACCGTGGCAGGCGCGGGTCGTCCAGGCGCTGCAGCAGGGCGGCGATCCGGCGCTGCGCGACGAGCACGGTCCGGCGTCGTGCCTCCGTGGGATGCGCGGTGAAGACCGGGCTGATCCGCAGCCGTTCGAGCAACGGACCGATGTCGCCCTTGCCGCGCCAGGCGGTGACAGCCGCGTCCACGCTCTCGTCGAGCGGTGTGCGGCGACCGGCGCGCTCGCGCTGCGCGAGCACGCGTAGCCGGTGCCTCTCCTCGACGAGGTTCGTGAGCAGGAAGTAGTTCGTGAAGGCGCGAGCCAGGGCTGCCGCCCGCGCCGGGGCCAGGTCCCTCAGCTCCGGGATCTCCGGGGCGTCGCGATCACCCGCGTCCGGCTCACGACGGCGGCGAATCGCCGCGCGACGGACGCGCTCGACGAGCTCGAAGAGCTCCGGGCCCTCCTGCTCGACGATGACCTGGCCGAGCAGCGCGCCGAGGAGCTTGACCTCCCGGCGGAGGGCGGCGTCAGCTCGCTTCGGCGAGGATCGACCCGGTGCGGTAGTGCGCACGCTCCGCGCATTCGACGATGCAGCCGCGCGCGTCGCGCCCGTGCTTCCCGCCGAAGTGGAACCAGCCGTCCTGTCCGTCGCGCTGCTCGAGCCGGCAGCCGCAGGCGACGCAGGTGACCGGCGCAAGTCGTCCGTCACGCACCGAGTATCGGGTCAGGTCAAGTACGGCATCCATGGCACGCACTCTGGGCCGGCCGGCGGCCGATGTCGGCGCCGCGACGGAGCCCGTTGGGTTGCGATTCGGTTGTGACGATCGTCACCAGACTCGCGACGTGACTGCAACGAGCGCGGTACCGACGCAGCCGAGCGCCGTTGCTACGGTCGAGGAGGAATCCCCACCGGAGCTCGCTCGCGCATGAAGCCACGGACTCTCCAGCCTGTTCCGGCGCCGCTCTACGACGAGCGCTTCGAGCACGATGCCTGCGGCGTCGGCTTCGTCGCGTCCACGACGTCGGCGTCGCACGAGCTGGTTGATGCGGCGCTCGATGCGCTGGCCGCGCTCGCGCATCGCGGCGGCATGGCAGCCGATGCGCGCACTGGCGACGGCGCCGGCGTGTCGATGCCTCTGCCGTTGGCCTTTCTCCGGGCCCTCGCCGCCGAGGTCGGCGTCCATGCCGACGTCGCGGCCAGGCCGAATGGGCTCGCCCTCGGCATGCTCTTCCTGCCCGATGAGCCCGCCGAGGAGCGCTTCGACGCAGCCGTTCGGTCCGCAGGCCTGGAGATCGTAGGCTGGCGCACGGTTCCGCTGCGAACCGGCTCGGGACGTTCCGCAGACGACGAGCCGCGGGTGCGCCAAGCATTCGTGCGGCGGCCGGCTCGCATGCGGCGTCTCACCTTTGCTCGCCGCCTGCACCTGGCCCGGCGCCGCTTCGAGCGAGACGTGCCACAAGCCAGCGTCGCCTCGCTTTCGCCGGACACCCTCGTCTACAAGGGCCTGTTCACGGGCCGAGAACTGGGCGACGCGTTCCCGGACCTCGGGCACCCAGAGCTGGCCGTCCGCTACGCGATCTTCCACCAGCGCTATTCGACGAACACGTTCCCGTCGTGGAGGCTGGCTCAGCCATTCCGGTATCTGGGCCATAACGGCGAGATCAACACGGTGCGCGGCAACCGCGAGCAGATGCGGGGACGGCGCAACGCCCTGGGTGGCGGGGCATGGGGACGTCAGCTGGCCCGCGAGGGCAGCGTCCTGTCCGATGGCGCCTCGGACTCCCTGTCCCTGGACGAGGCCATCGAGCTGCTCGTTCTCGCCGGCCGGCCGATCGACGAAGCGCTGACGATGCTCATCCCCACGGCCGGCGACGAGCGTCCCGAGATCGAGCCGTGGGACGGACCCGCCGCCATCGTCTTCGGAGATGGCCGGCGCGTCGGTGCCCGCCTCGACCGGAACGGGTTGCGGCCCATGGCCTGGGCAACCACGCGCGACGGGCTCGTCGTTGCGGCCTCGGAGGCCGGCTGCCTGCAGCTCCCCGCGGAGCGGATCGAGGGTCACGGACGCCTGGGGCCGGGCGAGATGCTCGTGATCGACACCGTCACCGGGAACATCCAGCCGCCCGATGACGCACCACCTCTGCAGCTCACGGGCAGGGCCCACACAGCGCGACTGCTGCTCGCCGAGCCTCCGTTGGACGACGAGCGGGCACGGATCGCACTCGGCCTCGACGCCGAGATCCTGCGCCAGGTGGTCCGGCCCATGGCCGCCGACGGCAAGGAGGCGATCTGGAGCATGGGCGACGACACGCCGATTGCCCCACTGGCCGTCCGGGGGCGGCGCATCTCCGACCACCTGCGCCAGTCGTTCGCGCAGGTCACGAACCCGTCGATCGACCCGGAACGAGAGCAGGTGGTGATGTCGCTGGCCATGGAGCTGGGACCGCGCGCGCCGCTGCTGGGTTGTGGACCGAGGCCGCGTTCCCGCCGCCTCTCTTCTCCGGTGATCGCGGCGCTCGAGCCACCGGGCGCGGACCTGCTCGACGCGACGTGGCCGGTGCACGCCGGGTCCCGGGGCCTGCGCGTGGCCCTGGAGCGTCTCTCGCGGTCCGTACTGAGCCTGCGCCGCCGCGGCGCACAGACCCTGGTCCTCAGCGACGCGGCGGTGTCGCGCGTCCGGGCGCCGATCCCCACGATCCTCGCCACGGCCCGGGTTCACCAGGCGCTCGTCCGGCGCGGCGTGCGACCCACGATCGACCTCGTCGTCGATGCCGGCGACGCGTTCGACGTCCATGACATTGCGATGCTGATGGCTGTCGGCGCGACCGCGGTCCATCCGCGGGTCCTGCTGGGCCTGGCCGCCGAGGTCGCCGGCAGCCGCGGGGCCGAGGGGCTGACGCCCGCGAGCGCAGTCGCCAACGCGGTGGAGGCCCTGGAGCACGGCCTGCGAAAGGTGCTCGCCCGGATGGGGATCAGCACGATCCGCTCGTATACCGGCGGCCAGGTCTTCGAGACGTTGGGCCTCGCGCCGGAGCTCGCAGCGGATTGCTTTCCGGCGGCCCCCTCGCACCCCGGCACGGTCGGATATGCGGCGATCGCTGCGGCGGTCCTCGATCGTCACCGCATGGCCTACCGCACGACGCAGCCGGCGCTCACCGATCCGGGGCTGGTTCGCTTCCGTGGCAACGGGGAATGGCACGGATTCTCGCCGCGCAACGCACGGGCGCTCCAGGCGGTTGCCCTCGAGACGTCGACGTTCCAGTCGTACCGTGAGGCAGTCGCCCGGGCGACCCCGGGCCTGCCGCGGGACCTGTTGGCGCCGCGGCCGGCAGGCCCGGGCATCGGTCTGGAAGCGGTCGAGCCGGCGAGCGAGATCGCGAAGCGCTTCGTCTCATCGGCGATGAGCCTGGGGGCGCTCTCGCCGGAGGCCCACCAGGCGCTGGCGGTCGGGATGGCACGCCTGGGCGGCAGCAGCAACACCGGCGAAGGCGGTGAGGACCCGGCCTGGTACGAGCCGCTACCCAGCGGCGACGTGCGCGAGTCGGCCGTGAAGCAGGTGGCATCGGCCCGCTTCGGCGTCACGACGCAGTACCTTGCGCGTGCCGAGCAGCTCGAGATCAAGATCGCCCAGGGTTCGAAGCCGGGCGAGGGCGGGCAGCTACCGGGCCGGAAAGCCACGGCCTTCATCGCGGCCATGCGGCGTGGACAGCCGGGCATGACGATGATCAGCCCGCCGCCGCACCATGACATCTACTCGATCGAGGATCTGGCGCAGCTCATCAGCGACCTGCGCGCCGTGAACCCGAGGGCCCGGATCGGGGTGAAGCTCGTCGCCTCCGCGGGCATCGGCACGATCGCCGCGGGCGTCGCCAAGGCGCGCGCCGACTACATCATGGTCTCCGGCCACTCCGGCGGCACCGGCGCCTCGCCGCTGTCATCGATCAAGCACGTGGGACTGCCGTGGGAACTGGGCCTGGCCGAGGTGCACCAGGTCCTCGTCCGCAACCGTCTGCGCGACCGGGTCGCCCTCCGGACCGATGGAGGCCTGCAGACCGGCCGCGACGTGGTCGTCGCGGCGCTGCTGGGTGCGGAGGAATTCGGATTCGGAACCTCGGCGCTGATCGCGCTCGGGTGCGACATGGCACGCCAATGCCACCTCGACACCTGCCCCACCGGCATCGCGACCCAGCGGCCTGAGCTGCGAGCCAAGTTCAACGGGACGCCGGAGCGGATCGTGGCCTTCTTCATGGCGCTGGCCGAGGACGTCCGTGACGAGCTTGCCACGCTGGGGTTGCGCAGCCTGGACGATGCGATCGGCCGATCGGACCTGCTGCGAGCGCTTCCGGGAGCGCTCGATGTCGACGACCTGACCCGCGCGCCCGCCTGGCGGGTGCCAGCTCGCCGCGCCGGGCCGCCGAAGGCACACGGACGCCTGGCCGAGGCGCCCGTGGCATCGGTACTGGAGGGTTCGCTCCTGCCGGGCATCCTCGACGACCTGCGCGCGGGGCGGCCGCACGCCGCGAGTGCCCAGATCAGCACCGTCGAGCGCAGCTTCGGGGCCGCGATCGCCGGCGAGCTCGCCCGGGACCCGGTACTGGCAGACGCTCGGCCCCACGTGGCGCTGCGACTGACCGGTGCCGCCGGCCAGAGCTTCGGCGCCTTCGCGGTGCCGGAGATGCGGCTCGTGGTCGAGGGGCTGGCGAACGATTACGTCGCGAAGGGCCTCTCCGGCGGGACCGTCGTGGTACGACCGCCACTCGATGCCTCGTTCGTCGAGTCGGAGCAGGCGATCGCCGGCAATACGTGCCTCTACGGCGCAACGTCGGGCCGGCTCCACCTGGTGGGTCGCGCCGGGATGCGCTTCGCGGTGCGCAACAGCGGCGCATCGGCGGTGGTCGAGGGCATCGGTGCGCACGGCTGCGAGTACATGACCGGTGGCACGGTCGTGGTGCTCGGGCCCATCGGCCCGAATTTCGGCGCCGGCATGACCGGGGGACGCGCATTCGTCCTCGATCGGACCGATGCCGCCGACCGCCACCTGAACCACGCCTCGGTCAGCATCCGCACGCTGGCGACTGACGGCAGCGACCACGGTCTCATCGCGCAGCTGCGCGGCCTGGTGGCCGATCACGCGGCGGAGGGCAGCGCGCTCGCGCGCTCGATGCTCGACCGATGGGACGAGGACGTGCGCCACGTGCTGCTCGTCGAGCCGCGCGAGGCCGACGTGGCGGCAGCCGACGAAACGTCGGAGGCGACCCGGAACTGAGCTCCCGGC
>DAINOY010000010.1:0-14417 GCA_036743735.1 Chloroflexota bacterium | reverse complement strand
CCGGCGAGCGGCGCGCCGAGGTGCGCGCGCGGCTCGGTGGCATCGACGAGCTCTCCTACGCGCTGCTCGTCGACGGGGAGGACCGGCCGCTCGGCTGGATCGACGAGGGCGACCTCGCCGGCGACGGCGCGATCGACCCGGGCGCCGCGACGCCCGGCGCCCCGACCGTCGAGCCGGAAACGACGCTGCGCGACGCGCTGTCCGCGATGCTTGGCTCCTCGGTCCAGCTGGGCGTGGTGGTCGACGAGCGCGAGCGAGTCATCGGTCTCGTCAGCGTCGAGGCGATCAGCGATGCGCTGCGCGCCCCTGTGCGCGGTGCGGACGGCGTGCTGCACGAGGTTGGCGGGTCCCCGTCATGAGCGGCGAGCCGTTCATCCGTCCGGACTGGATCGTCGACAACCTCGACGCGATCGGCGGGCGACTGTGGGAGCACGTCACGATGACCGTCATCGCGGTCGTGATCGGCTTCCTCATTTCGTTCGTGCTGGCGATCCTGGTCCGTCGCGTGCCGCGCCTCTACGGGCCGGTGATCGGCATCTCCGGAACGCTCTACGCCGTCCCCAGCCTGGCGCTCTTCGCGCTGCTCGTTCCGTTCACGGGGCTCTCAATCGTCACCGCGGAGATCGCGCTCGTCAGCTACACGCTGCTCATCCTCATTCGCAACATCGTCGCCGGCCTCGACGGCGTGCCGCCGGACGTCCTGGAGGCCGCGGAGGCGATGGGCTACAGCCGCGGGCAGCGCTTCTGGCGGGTCGAGGTGCCCATCGCCCTGCCGGTCATCGTCGCCGGGCTGCGGATCGCGACGGTGACGACGGTGGGCCTCGTCACGGTGACGACGCTGATCGGCCTGGGCGGCCTCGGCTACCTCATCGTCAACAGCGGCATCAACCGCTTCTTCCCGACGTCGATCTACACCGGCGTCGTCCTGGCCGTCGCGCTCGCCGTGGTCGCCGATCTCCTGCTGCTCGGCCTGCAGCGGCTCCTGACGCCGTGGTCACGCGGCCGCACGGCGGCCTGACGAGACGTGGACTTCATCGGCGACGTCATCGCGTGGCTCTTCGACCCGGTCAACTGGCAGGGCCGGAACGGGATCGGGATTCGCCTCTGGGAGCAGGTTTTCCTGTCGGCGGCGTCACTGGCCGCGGCGCTCGTGATCGCCCTGCCGCTCGGCCTGGCCATCGGGCACACCGGACGCGGCGCCGGCGCGGTGATCTCGATCGCCAACATCGGCCGAGCCGTGCCCTCGCTCGGCTGGCTCGGGATCTTCTTCCCCATCGTCCTGCTCCTCGGCACAGGGGAATCGGGCTTCTTCACGGGGCTCGTGGCGCTGACCCTGCTCGCCATCCCGCCGATCGTCACCAACACGTACGTGGGCCTGCGGGAGGTCGACCGCGACCTCATCGAGGCAGGGCGTGGGATGGGGATGCGCGAGGGCCAGCTCCTGCGGCGGGTGGAGGTGCCCCTTGCCCTGCCGGTGATCCTGGCCGGCGTTCGCACCTCGGCGGTGCAGGTGGTCGCCACGGCCACGCTGGCCGCGGTGGTCTCCGGCGGCACGCTCGGGGTGATCATCATCCAGGGCATCAACGGCGGGGACCGCGAGCGCCTGGTCGGGTCCGCTCTGCTCGTCGCGCTCCTCTCGATCGGGACCGAGCTGCTCTTCGCCTGGATCCAGCGCCGCGCCACCGCACGCGGTGTGGACGGCGTCTCCAGCGAACCAGGCACGGCACGTGCAACCGATGGCGCCGACCTCTCGAACGGGGCAGGATCAACCGTCGGCTGATCCAATGCGTGCCTTCACGCGTACCTATCACGTCATGCGGTCGGATCTCGGTGCTCGTGTATCGTGATCGACCGATTCTTCGCGCGCCGCTCGGCGCGCGGTCACCAAGGAGGAGACCCAGATGCGGCCATACCGCAAGCTCGCCCTCGGGGCGTCGCTGCTGGCGCTGGTCATCAGCGCCTGCACGACGGGTGGGGGGAGCAGCCCGTCGACCAGCGCATCATCGGACGCCGGCAGCAGCGCCGGTGCATCCGCGCCTGCCGGTGAGCTGCCGGAGATCACCGTCGGCTCCGACAACTTCTACGAGTCGGCGCTCGTCGCCGAGATCTACGCCCAGGCCCTCGAGGCGCAGGGCTTCAGCGTCGAACGCAAGCTCGAGCTCGGGGCCCGTGAGGTTCGCATGGCGGCCTACACGTCGGGTGAGGTGAACCTCGTGCCCGAGTACATCGGCTCCGGCGTTCGCTTCCTCGCCGATACCGAGAGTCTTCCTGGCGAGGCCAGCGCCGATGCGGAGGAGACCCTGGCGGCGCTGAACGAGCAGCTCGCGCAGCTCGATCCGGCATCGGTCGCGTTCGACGCGTCGCCGGGAACCGATGCGGACGGCTTCGTCGTGCGCCAGGAGACGGCGGACGAGCTCGGACTCGAGACGATGAGCGATCTCGCTGCGGTGGCCGACCAGCTGACCTGGGGCCTGCCCGCCGAATGCGGCGATAACCCGTCGTGTGGCCCCGGCCTGATGGACACCTACGGGATCGACATCAGCACGCTCGAGATCGAAAACTACGACGCCTGTTCGGCGCCCATGGCGCAGGCGCTCAACGCGTCGGAGATCGACGTGGCCGAGGTCTGCACCACGCAGCCTGACATCGAGCGGTTCAACTTCGTGCTCCTCGACGACGACAAGGGGCTCGCCCCGGCGCAGAACATCGCCCCGGTCACGACCGAGGAGGTCGCAGCGGCCGGTGGTGCGGCGCTCGAGGACACGCTCAACGCGGTGAGCGCGGCGCTGACGACCGAGGAGCTGACCTCGCTCGGCGTGCTGGTTGCCGTCGACCAGGAGAGCTACGCGGACGTCGCCGCCCAATGGCTGGCCGATAACGGCCTCGTCTGAGCGGTCCGCTCCCCTGCTGCCACGGGGCGGTTCGGCATCTCGCCGGACCGCCCCGTATCCTTGTCCCCGCACCCATGTCCGAGCATCTCGATCTCGCCGACTATCGCCGCCGGGTCGGCGCCCTCTACGCCGCCCTGCGTGACGACGCGCGCCCCGAGGCGCGGCGGCTCGTCGCCTTCCGCGCGGCGAAGGACCGTCTCTTCGCCGAGCATCCGCAGTCGCCGATCCCGGCCGATCGCCGCCACGACTTCCCCGGCCTGGCCTACTGGCGCCACGACCCCGCGCTGCGCTTCGAGCTGGCCCTCGAGCCCGATCCCGATGCGCCGGGCACCGAGCTGCCGCGCTCGGGCAGCGGCGAGGCAATCGAGTTCGCCCGCATCGGCTGGGTCAGCTTCGAGCTGGATGGCAGGGCATGTCGGCTGGCCGCTTACTGGCTCGCCGGCTATGGCGGCGGGATCTTCCTGCCGTTCCGTGACGCGACCTCCGGTCGGGAGAGCTACGGCGGCGGTCGCTACCTCTGGGATTCGGTGAAGGGCGCCGACCTCGGCTCGCACGAGGGCCGGCTCGTGGTCGATTTCAACTACGCGTATCACCCGTCCTGCGTCTACGACGCGCGCTGGTCGTGCCCGCTGGCGCCGCCCGAGAACACGCTGCCGGTTCCGATCCGCGCCGGCGAGCGCCTCGCCTCGCAGCGGGAGGAGGAGGCGGCATGACCTCCGGCGCGATCCGCCACTGCATCAAGTGCGGCCGGGAGATCGGCGCCGACGAGACGATGTGCGCCTCCTGCAACCGGGCCGGGATGATCACGCCCTCGGCCTCGCAGTACCACGGCACCGTGGCCGTGGCGATCGTCCTGGCTGTCGCCGCGCTCGCCTTCGCAGCCAGCCTCACGCTGCGTGGGATCGGTCCGTGGAGCGCCACGGTCGCCGGTGCCGAGGCGAACCGCGCGGGCAGCGTGGCGGTGACCGTCACCGTCGCCAACGAGGGCACGAACAGCGGCCGCGCCAAGTGCCGGATCGTGGCGCGGGGTGACAACGGCGAGGTGCTTCGCACCCGCAATTTCGTCACCCATTCGATCGCCGGCGGCGCTGCCACCGAGTGGATCGAGTCCGTCCCGGGTCTCGACGCGGTGCCCGCGAGCCTCAACGTCAGCTGCGAGTGACTATCCTGCTCGGCGTGACGCGCGTCCGAGCCGCTCTCGCCGCATTCCCGGTTGCCCTCATCGCGCTCGCCCTGCTCGCCGGCGTCGCGCGCGGCGGCCCGCCGTTCCCCGACCCGGTCGAGGGAACGGCCGTCTACGATCCGGCAGGCGCACTGTCGCCCGAGGTCGAGGCGAATCTCGAGCAGCGCATCGACGAGATCGAGGCGCGCTCCGCGGCCGAGGTCGCGGTCTACGTCGAGCTCGAGCCCGGCCTCGACACCGATACCGCCTCGTCGAACGCCGCTGCACTCATGGACCAATGGGGCGTCGGTCGCGGCGGCTTCGACGATGGCCTCGTCGTCTACGCGGCGCTGGACGAGACCCTGGAGCATGGGCAGCTCGTCCTCTACGGCGGCTCGGGCTTCGACGCGGTGTACGCGAATGCGGATCGCCGCCAGGAGATCTTCGACAGCGTCATGGTCCCGCTCCTGCGCGCCGGCGACGTCGGCGGTGCCATCGAGGCGGGCCTCGCCGATCTCGACCCGCTGATCACCGCCGACGGCCGCGAGCGACTGGACCGCGCGCGGCAGCTGAACGCCGTGCTCGGACTCGTCGTGGGGCCGATTGCGCTGCTCGGAACGCTCGGCGCGGCCGCCTCGGCCTGGTACCGCTCCGGGCGCGACCCCGACTTCCTCGACTCCGAGTCGATCCTCATGGCCGGCCCGCCGGCCGAGATGACGCCGCCGCTTGCGAACGTCGTGCAGCGCGGCCGCGCCGGCCAGGAAGCGGTGACCACCGGCCTCGTCGAGCTGGCAGCGCGCGGCAGGCTGCGCTTCGGCGACCTGGATCGCGACGAGGACGGCGCCGAGGATGGCCCCTCCATCGAGCTGCTCGATGGAGGGGAGGATCGCCCCGACCCGGCCACCGGGCGCCCGGTCGATCGGGCGCAGCGCATGCTCCTCGCCGAGCTCCACGCGCTCGCCGGGAGCGATCGGCAGATCGACAGCGACGACCTCGCCAAGCTGCACGAGCGGATTGGGCCGTACCGCACCGCGCTGGAAGGCATGGCGGTGCAGCTCGGCTGGTTCCGTGAACCGCCGGGCCGCTCCATCGGACGCTGGTCGATCATCGCCACCGTCGAGCTGGTCGTCGCCGTGATCATCGGCGTCCTCGCCTTCGCGCTCCCGGCCAGCGGGCTGCTCTTCGTCGCCGGCGGCCTGGGGATCGGCGCACTGGCGACCTTCGGGTTCGCGCAGGCGATGCCGCAGCGTACCCCGAACGGCGCGCGGATCGACGGGATGCTGAAGGCCTATCGGCGCACCCTGAAGCTGACGATGGAGCAGGCGCGGTCGATGGAGGCGGTGGTGGCCGAGCCATCGGTCCGACCCCTGGCCGACACGCCGGACAAGGCGGTGATGTGGGGCATCGCCCTGGGGCTGCACGAGGAGGTCTCCGAGGTCCTGGAGCGCAGCCTCCAGGACCGCGCCGCGCAGCGCACGACCGGCGGCTACTACCCGCTCTGGCTCGGCTCGGGCGCAACGTCGGGCGGCGGATCGAGCGGCGGCGGCGGCGGGATCTTTTCGGGCTCAGCGGTCCCGAACATCGGCGGCATGTTTGCCGCGCTCGGCAGCATCGGGACCGCGCCGTCATCGTCCGGGTCGGGCGGCGGTGGCTTCTCGGGCGGATCGAGTGGCGGTGGCAGCTCCGCGGGCGGCGGCTTCTAGTCCGTTTGTAACGGCGCTTGTGGCGCAATTCCACGTTGCACGGTATCGTGTCGCGGTGAGTTTCAATCGACGGCCTGACCGACGGCCACAAGGCCCACGAACCGGCGGCTACCGGTCGGATCGCCGTGACTTCGATCGCAGCTCCGGCGGGGCCCGTGGTGACCGGCCACCGTTCCGGGAGGAGCGGGGCGACCGTCCGCCGGATCGCGGCTATGCGCCGCGGGGCGACCGTCCGCCGGATCGCGGCTATGCGCCGCGGGGCGACCGTCCGCCGGATCGCGGCTATGCGCCGCGGGGCGACCGTCCGCCCTTCCGCGACGAGGGCGGGATGTCCCTGCGGCTTGACCCGAGACACCTCGGCCAGCTCAAGCGCTTCGCCGGCGAGGCCGGCCTGCGCCCTGGTGAGCTCGCGATGCAATGGATCGTCGAACGGCTCGAGGCCGAGTCCGGACGCGGCCCACAGCCCGGCGCGGCGAGCAGCGCGAACGGCGAGGTCTCGCGGCGCCTCGACGAGCTGACTCGAAGGCTCGACGCGCTCGAAGGACGTGCGGCCGCTCCGGCGGCGGCTGAACCGGCCGAGGACGCCGTGGAGACTGCGGACGTTCAGGTCGCGGCGGAGCGGCCGTCGTCGCCCGAGGATGCACCCGAGGTCCACCAGGACCTCGCGCCGCCCGCGCCGCGCCGGCGTCGAACCGCGAGCGAACCAGCGCCACGCGGCGAACGGGTCGGCCTCCACGACGAGATCGCGGCCGTCATCCGGGAGCGCGGTCCGCTCTCTGCCGCCGAGCTGGCGACGGCGATCAGCGAGCGCGGCCGGTACGTCGCGCCGCGCAGCACGCGGCCGCTCGACGCCGCCACGGTGAACAGCCGCGTCAGCAATCCAGCGTACCGGGGGCGCTTCACTCGCAGCGACGGACGCATCGGTCTCGTAGACGCCGGCTGACGCAGACCCGCGTGGCCGCGCCGCCGTGACCGACGTTCCGGACCCGACTCCCGCCTCCTCAGCCGTCGCCCCTGCCCTACGCGAGCTCGCGACTGCGCTGGCCGACCGCGCCGCTCGTGCGTCCGATGCCGCTGAGCGCGCTGCCGCCGAGCGGCTGCACCGGCACGTTGCCGAGTACCTCGTCCCGCGCGCCGCGGATCTGGAATCGCCGCTCGTCGTCGTGATCGTCGGCTCGACCGGCTCCGGGAAGTCGAGCCTCTTCAACGCGCTCGCCGGCTGGCCGGCGAGCCCATCGGGCATCCTGCGACCCACCACCCGCCGTCCGGTGGTCCTCGCCGCGCCGGACGACGTCGCCGCGCTCGAGCGTGGCGACATCCTGCCCGGGCTCTCCGGCCGCGGCGATCTCCACGTCCTGGCCGATCGCCGCAAGGGCCGCGGCGCCGGCGTCGTCCTCGTCGACGCCCCGGACATCGATTCGATCGAGGCCGAGAACCGTCGCCTCGCCGCCGAGCTGCTCGAGGCCGCCGACCTGCTCATCGTCATCACCACCGCGTCGCGCTATGCCGACGAGGCGCCGTGGCAGATGCTGGCCCGCGCCCGGGAGCGCGGTGTCCCGCTGCTCGCCGTCCTCAACCGCCTGCCGGCGAACGACGCCGATGCCCACGCGGTCGAGACCGACTACCTGCACCTGCTCGAGCGCGCCGGGCTCCTCGCCGCCGGGGCGCTCGGCCAGCTGGAGATCGTCGACATCCGCGAGGGGCAGATCGATCCGAAGCGCGATGCCCTCTCGGCGCGCGCCATCGAGCCGGTGCGCGCGGCACTCGACCGGCTGGTGAGCGGTGCCGCCGAGCGGAAGGCGCTGGCCTCCCGTGCCCTCGGGTCCGCCCTGGACGGCCTGACGCCCGCCGTCGAGCGCATCGCGACCGCGATCGAGCACGAGCGGGAGGCCGTGGAACGACTCGAGCGCCAGGCAGCGGCCGCCTACGCCGACGAGCTGGGCCGGCTCAACGGCGAGCTCGCCAGCGGCACGTTCCTGCGCGCGGAGGTGCTCCGGCAGTGGCAGCAGTTCGTCGGTGCCGGTGCCGTGGCTCGCTTCCTGGCGAGCGGCATGGGACGCGCCACGGAAGCGATCAAGGGGCTCTTCCGTCGCCAGCCGCCGGCGCCCGTCTCCGAGGTACGCGAGGGCGCCTTCACCGACGTGGTCGAGCTGACCGCAGGCCGCGCGGCGGAGGCAGCGCGCCGGACCGCAACGGAATGGTCGACCTCGAATCTCGGCTCGCGCGCCCTCGCCGACGATGCCGGCCTGTGGACCGTCGATCCAGAGCTGCGCGAGGCGCTGCGCGCGGATCTCGAGGAGTGGGCCAACGCGATCGGAAGCAGGATCACCGAGATCGGCGAGGGGAAGCGTGGGTTTGCGCGGGCCGCGTCCCTCGGCGTCAATGTGCTCGGTACGGCGACCGTCCTCGCCGTCTTCACCACGACCGGGGGTCTGACCGGCGCCGAGCTCGGCATCACCGCGGCCACGGCGCTGCTGAACCAGAAGCTCCTCGAGGCGATCTTCGGGGAGGCGACCCTGCACCAGTTCGTCAGCGAGGCGCGCGAGGGACTGCGCACGCTCATCGCGCATCGGGTCGAGCGCGACCGAGCACGCTTCGACGCAACGCTCACCGGCTTCGCGCCAGAGCCCGATGCCGCGGCTGCGCTTCGCGCGGCTGCTGCTCGCGTTGAAGCCCTTCGCGAGACGGCAGCGGCCGGCTGATGGTCGCGGGCAGCACCCCGGCCGCCCCGGCGCCGGCCGGCATCGGGCCGGAGGCAGTCATCACCGCGCTCGGCCATGCCGTCGCGGCGGCCCGCCGCATCGAGCTCGACGCCGCCGAGGCAGAGGCGATCCTGGCGCGGGCGCAGGAGCGCGCTGGCTTCCCCGGGTCGGCTTACGTCCTGGCGCTGGCCGGTGGGACCGGCGTCGGGAAGTCGAGCGTCCTCAACGCGCTGGCGGGTCGGACGGTGAGCGCCGTCCGCGCCGTCCGCCCCACGACGGACGAGCCGGTGGGCTGGGCCTCCGAGCAGCTCATCGGCGAGCTGACGCCGCTCTTCGAGTGGCTCGGCGTGCGCCACGTGGTCGGGCACGCGGACCGGCAGCTGCGCCACGTCGCGATCCTGGACCTGCCGGACATCGATTCCCAGCGGACCGCGCACCGCACACGCGTCGACGAGCTGCTGCCGCGCGTCGACCGCATCGCCTGGGTCGTGGATCCGGAGAAGTACGACGACGAGCGGATCCACCTATACCTCCGCGCCGAGCGCAACCCGGAGCGGCTCCTGTTCATCCTCAACAAGGCTGACCGCCTTCGCACGGCCGATGTCTCAGCCGTGCGCGAGGACCTCGAACGTCGCCTGGTCGCGGCAGGGATCGCGAACCCCCAGATCGTGGCGATCAGCGCCCAGGAACGCACCGGCGAGATCGACCGCCTCCGTACGCTGGTGGCCGGGGAGGCCGATGCGAAGGCGGTGATCGCCGCGCGACTGGTGGCCGATGCGGCCGATGCGGCACGGGACCTCGCCGAGCGCGCCGCCATCGAGCCGGATGGCGCGGCCACGCCCCTCCTCTCCGATCGCCGCCGGGACGGCGCTCTGGCGGCGGCCGCCACCGGAGCCCTGGAGCTGGTCGACCTGGCCGGGGTTCGGCGCCAGGCTGCGGCATCGGTGCTCCAGCGCTCGCGACGCACGGCCGGCGGGCTCCTCGGCCGCGGGCTTGCGCTGCTGCAGCTGGTCGGCGGCCGCTCAGCGGGAGCGGCAGATCCGGCCGGCTACCTGCGCGCCTGGCGGCGTCGGGGCACGCTGGCGCGGGCGGTGAACCCGGTGCGGGCCGCCGTCGCGGACGCTGCCTCGGTCGCCCCGCTGCCATGGCGGCCGCACCTGCTCAACGTCGCCGGTGCCGGGCACGTCGAGGCATCGCTCACCAGCGCCATCGACGGTGCGGTTGCCAGCGCGGCGCTCGAGGCGCGCCCTCCGGGCTCCTGGCTGTGGTGGCCGATCGGTGCGCTCCAGCTCGTCGTGTCCGGGGTCCTGATCTTCGCGATCGCGTGGTACGTGACCCTCTTCGTGGCGCAGGGCGTCCCGGTCGGGACGGTCGAGCTGCCGGTCCTCGGCCCGGTGCCGCTGCCGCTGGCGCTGCTCACCGCTGCGGTGCTCATCAGCGCCGCGCTGTCGCTCATCCTGCGGCTCCACGCCGGATGGGTCGCCCGGCGCTGGTCCGCGGAGATCGAGAGCCGGGTCGAGCAGGCGGTGAGCGACGCGATCGAGCACAAGGCGCTGGCGCCGCTCGACGCCCTCGAGCGCGAGCGCGCCGCGCTGGCCGCGAGCATCGGGCGTGTCATCGCCGCGGCGCATGACCACCGCGCGGCCGAGGCCGTGGCACCGGCGCCCTCGTCGCGCTGAGCGGGATCGGGTACGCCGCCGCTCCGCGGAGCGGCGGCATCGGTCTCAGTCCTCCAGGACGAACGTCACCAGCAGGTTGACCTGGTACTCGGTGACAGCGCCGTCGGTGATCCCGACGCGCATCTCCTTGACCCAGGCGCTCTTCACGTTGCGCAGCGTGCGCGTCGCGCGTGCGACGCCCTGGTTGATCGCGTCCTCGAAGCTCTCGTTCGATGTGCAACTGAGCTCGGTGACCTTGGCAACTGGCATGGTCTGATGCTCCTGTGGGGTGATGATCTGGCCTGCACATGGTTGCACGCCGGCTGCCAGCCAATAGCTCAGGCGTCGTGCGAAGCGGTCCAGTCGAGCAGCGCATCGGCCTTCATGGCATTCACGACCGATGCCACCGGCACGCCGCACATCGCCGCCCGTTCGCAGCCCGTCGGCAGCCAGGCCAGCTGACCCGGCGCATGGGCGTCGGAGTCGATCGAGACGCGGCAGCCCGCCTCGACCGCCAGGCGCAGCAGGCGTTTGGGCGGGTCGAGCCGCTCAGGGCGGCTGTTGATCTCGATCGCCTTGTCGAACCGCTTGGCGGCGGCGAAGACGAGCTCTGCATCGAAGGCCGATGGTGGCCGGTTCCGGTTCCGCGTCTTCATCCGACCGGTGACGTGGCCGAGGATGTCGAGATGCGGGTCGGCGAGCGCGGTGACCATGCGCTCGGTCATCGGCCGCTCCTCCATCCGCAGCACCGAGTGCACGCTGCCGACCACGAGGTCGAGCCGCGCGAGCAGGTCGGGCCGCTGGTCGAGCGACCCGTCCTCGTTGATGTCGACCTCGATGCCGGTCAGGATGCGAAACGGCTTGAGCTCCTCGTTGAGCTGCGCGACGACGTCCAGCTGCTGCTCCAGGCGCTCCGGGCTCAGCCCGTTGGCGACGGTGAGGCGCGGCGAGTGATCGGTCAGCACGATCCAGGAACGACCGAGATAGATCGCGGCCTCCGCCATCTCTCGGATCGGCGAGCCGCCGTCGCTCCAGTCGCTGTGGACGTGGCAGTCGCCCTTGAGCGCCGCGAGCAGCTCGCCGCCGGTCTCGGCGAACGGCCGGCCACCGCTCGCCTCGAGGCGCCGCAGGTAGACCGGCTCCTCGCCGCGCAGCGACTCGGTGATCGTTCGGGCCAGTACCTCGCCGACGCCGGGGAGCTCCCTGAGTGTGCCCCGCCGAGCGCGCTCCTCCAGCTCCTCGGGCGGCAGCTCGCCCACCGCCCTGGCGGCGCGGCGAAAGGCGTTGACCCTGAAATTGGGCTCGCGGGCGACCTCGAGGAGGAAGGCGATCCGCTTCAGGTCGGCGACGACGTCGCGCTGATCGGGCATGCGGCGCAGTATGCGGTCCGGAGCGGCTGCAGGGGCGGCTGGCTTTCGGGGCGTCTGGATTCATGCGAGGCGCGCGGTATGCCGCGGCGAATGTCGCCGCTGGCGCGATTTCGTTGGTTGAGCCGCTCCAATGCGCAGGTCGGATGAACCCGGACCGTTCGCCGGCCGCCCGGTCGCGCAACGCGCAGCTGAGATGAATTCGGACGGTTCACTGACCGCCCAGCGGCGCCCGGTCGCGCAATGCGCAGCTGAGATGAATCCGGACGGTTCACGGACCGCCCAGCGGCGCCCGGTCGCCCACAGTGGCGGGGCGTCTGGATTCATGCCAGGCGCGCGTTATGCCGCGGCGAATGTCACCGCGGCCGCGATTTCAAAGCCTGAGCCGCTCCAATGCGCAGGTCGCGTGAATCCGGACCGTTCACCGATTGCCCGGTCGCGCAATGCGCAGCTGAAATGAATCCGGCGGCTCACTGGCCGCCCAACGCCGCCTGGTCGCGCATTGCCCAGCTGAGATGAAACCGGACGGTTGACGGGCCGCCCAGCGGCGCCCGGTCGCCCAACGCGCAGCTGAGATGAAACCGGACGGTTCACGGGCCGCCCAGCGGCGCGGAGTGCACGCGACGCCAATCCGGCCGGTTGGCCGGTCGCTCCCGCTCAGCCGGGCAGTGTGAGGATGCGCCGCGGGTTGTCGATGGTCATCGCGGCGATCTCCCCTTCCCCGACGGCGGCGGTGCGCAAGCTCGGGAGGAAGTGCTGCTGCAGGTACACGTACCCAAAGCCGCCATTCGCCTTGAGCTGGCTGTTGTGGCACACGTCCTGGCTGAGCAGCAGCTGGGACGCGTAGCCGCGCTCGAGCAGCTCGACGATGATCTCGATCAGGCGCGGCTCGACGTGCTCCTCGCTCCCGAACCGATGCCCGAGGAAGTCGAACTCCAGGTTCGCGCCCCGATCCAGCACGGCCAGGTAGTGGTCCAGGTCCACGTAGGAATCGGCATGACCGATGACCACGCGCACGGGGTCGACCCCCTCCTCCTCGAAGATGCATAACTGGGCAAGGCCGACCGGTGACTGGACGGCGTGGGTCGTGATCGCCATGCCGGTCGCCCTCGACGCCCGGGCGGCCGCCCGATGCACCCGCTCCTCCAACGCCGACACCCACGGCTTGTCCGTCCCGATCTCGCCGATGATCCCCGGCCGCACGCCGCTGCCCGCAACGCCGTCGTGGAACTCGCGAACCAGCTCATCGGCGAGATCGTCGACCGACCGTCGGTCGATCCCGGCCTCCGGCGGGTAGTACGGCTCGCGATACCAGCCGCAGCCCATGACGACCTGGACGCCGGTCCGCGTCGAGAGGCGGCGCAGACGCTCCGGGTCGCGGCCGACGCCTGGCAGCGTGAGGTCCACGAGCGTTCCGCCGCCGCGGCGTCGGAACTCGCGCAGCTCCTCGCCGACGAGCTCGTCGTCGGCGGTCAGCTCCCAGTAGTCCCATCGGTCCTTCGCATGCCAGAGCGCGATGCCGGTGTGCTCGTGGGGCAGGGTGAACCCGGCGCGCTCGGGAGGGATCGGTCCGGTCACGGTCATGACGCGTCCAGCCATGCGGGGACCTCCTTGGAGATGGGCGCCGGTCGACGGGATGCGGAATCGCCGGCGGTTGGTTGTGTGGCACGCGCAGTGTGCCGCAGGTCGCCCCATGGCGTGAAGCGACGGGTGCATCCGCTATGCTCCACCTCTCGCGTTTCCCGATCGGTCGTCGAGCTGTAGGAGACGACGCATATGCCATCCGAGCCGACGGCCAGCGCCCGTCTCAACCTCTGGACGATCGCCCAGCGGCGTCTCGACCAGGTCGCGACCCGCCTGGGCATCGACGACGGCATGCGCCGCGTCCTGCGCGAGCCAAAGCGGGAGCTGACCGTCCACTTCCCGGTCACGATGGACGACGGCAGGGTCGAGGTCTTCGCCGGCCACCGTGTGCACCACAACGTGAACCGGGGCCCGGCCTACGGCGGCATCCGCTATGTGCCGGACCTGCGGCTCGATGAGATCCGGGCCCTCGCGATGTTCAACAGCTGGAAGGCGGCGCTCGTCGAGGTCCCGTTCGGCGGCGCGATGGGTGGCGTGCGGGTCGATCCGAAGCGCCTCTCGGCGCAGGAGCGTGAGGGGCTGACACGGCGCTTCGCGACCGAGATCGCGCCACTCACCGGACCCGATCGCGACATCCCGGCTCCCGACGTGAACACCGGATCGCAGACGATGGCGTGGATCATGGACACCGCGTCGATGCATCGCGGCTTCACCGTCACTGCGGCCGTCACCGGTAAGCCGCTCACCGTGGGCGGGTCGCGCGGCCGTCGCGAAGCGACGTCGCGCGGCGTCGTGCGGGTCATCGAGGCTGCCGCCGCGGCGCGCAACCTCGACCTGGCCGGGGCACGGATCGCGATCCAGGGGTTCGGCCGCGTCGGCACCATTGCCGCCGAGATGCTGGCCGAGGCCGGCTGCCGGATCGTCGCCATCGCCGATGACGTGAGCGGCGTGCGAGCCTCCGACGGCATCGACGTCGCGGCCGCGGTGCGCTGGATGCGTGAGCACGACGCGATCGAGGGCATGCCCGGCGTCGAGCCGGCCGCCAAGGCATCGGTCTTCGAGGCTGACTGCGATGTGCTGCTGCTGGCCGGGCTGGAGCACCAGATCGTGGCGGAAAACGCCGACCGGGTCCGTGCCGGGATCGTGGCAGAGGCCGCGAACGGCGCAGTGAGCCCCGAGGCCGATGCCTCGCTGCATGCCCGGGGCATCGAGGTGATCCCGGACATCCTGTGCGCGGCCGGGGCGACGATCGTCGGCTACTTCGAGTGGGTGCAGGACATGCAGGCCTTCTTCTGGGGCGAAGAGGAGGTCGCCGCCGAGCTGGATCGGATCATGGCCAAGGCGGCGAAA
>DAINOY010000009.1:0-14757 GCA_036743735.1 Chloroflexota bacterium | reverse complement strand
GGGACGGATCGGCGCGGAGTTCGCCGTGATCCCGAACGGCGTCGATCTGTCGCGTTTCGCGGTCGACCCGCCTCCCTGCCAGCTGCGCCGCGAGTACGGCATTCCGCGTGAGGCGGTCCTCCTCGGCACGGTGGCGCGGCTCGAGCCGGAGAAGGGCCTCCGCTACCTGGTCGAGGCCATGCCATCGGTCCTGGCCGGCGCGCCGGAGGCCTGGCTGGCGATCGTGGGCGAGGGATCCGAGCGGCCTGCGCTGGAGGCCCAGGCTGCGTCGCTGCCGGCGCCGGCCCGAGACCGCATCATCTTCGCCGGCCGCCGCGAGGACATCAGTGCGGTCACGGCCGATCTCGACATCGCCGTCCTCCCCTCCCTGCGTGAGGCGCAGGGCATCAGCCTGCTGGAGGCCATGGCCCGATGCCGCCCGGTCGTCGCCTCAGCCGTCGGTGGTATCCCCGAGGTGGTGACCGATGAGGTTTCCGGGCTCCTCGTGCCGCCGGCCGATCCGCCCGCCCTGGCCGATGCGCTGGTTCGCCTGGCCGGGTCGCCCGAGCTGCGAGCGCGGCTGGGCGCCGCCGGCTTCGCGACGGTCCGCGACCGCTACAGCATCGACGCGCAGGTCCTGCGGACCGAGGCGGTCTACGACGAGGAGCTGGAGCGAGCCGGGTTGGGCGGCGAGCTGCGGAACGTCGGCCCGAGTTCGGTGGCGACGGCGGTGGTCCCGCGCGAGCGTGCCGCGCTCGAGGTGCCGCCGCTCTAGCGGTTTCCTTCGCTCCATCGGCCGCGGGATGTGCCGCCGGTGCACAGAACGGCCGCTCAGTCGCCTCCATCGCCCCTGATTGGGCCAATTTCGGCCCGATTTGGGCCGATTTGTGCGAGGGGTGCACGTTTCGGACATCGAACGCGTCCTGCGTGGCGCTTACGTGCACCCCGTGCACACCGGCGAGGACCGACGGAGCCGCAGGACCCGCAGAACTCGTCCCGGGATCCGGAACCGGAGCCTAGACCCTGCGCCCCGGTTCCGCGACGCGCAGGATCGCCAGGATCAGCGCCTCGATCAGCAGCCAGCCGATCAACGCCACGACCGCGCCAACGTCGAGCACGTTCGATCCGTTGGGCGAGACCTGGTCGAAGCTGAAGATGCCTCGGAATGGCGCCACGAACGGCTCCGTGACGCCGTAGATGAAGTCGACCAGCCCATTGCCGGCGTTCGCGCCAAGCAGCAGCAGGATGATCCGCAGCGCGATGAAGACGGTCAGGATCCCGAACAGCAGGACGACGATCCGGCGCAGGTAGTACAGCGGCCCAGGGCCGGTGTCGACCACGACGTCCCGCGAGTAGCCGGCTCCGGCGTTGACGTTCACGTTGCCCGCCGCCGGCCGCGTGTCGCGCTCAACGTATCGCTCGCGCTCGACCACGGTGTCGGTGTCGGGATCTCGGTAGGTCATCAGGGTTCAACCTCCTCTGGACCGATGCCGCCCTGCGGCACGAAGCCGCCGATCGGCCCGCCTCCGCCCCTACAAGTCGCGTGCCAGCCCGCTCGGCGAGCGAGCGCCCCCGCGGCGCCCCGGCGCCCCGCGCGCGGGCTAGCCTCGAACGCCGAACGTCCCGATGAGCGGGACGAACACCACGCCCTCGAGCTCGCGTCGCGTCAGCTCGTCCCCGTGCCGCTCGACGAGCGTGAGCACCTGGTGATCCCGGCTGCCGATCGGGACGACGAGGCGGCCGCCCTCCCGGTCCAGCTGGTCGACCAGCGGCCGTGGGACCTGCGGCCCGCCGGCCGTGACGAGGATCGATGCGTACGGCGCCCGTCCCGGCCATCCCTGCGTTCCGTCCCCGACCACCAGTTCCACGTCGGCGTACCCGGCTGCTCGCAGTCGCGCTCCCGCACTCTCGCTGAGCGCCGCGTGCCGCTCGATGCTCGTGACATCAGCGCCAAGCTCCGCCAGAATCGCCGCCGCGTATCCGCTCCCCGTTCCGATCTCGAGCACGCGCGCTCCGCCATATCCGGAATCACCCGCTGGCCGCCCGGCGACGGTCATCACCGCCACGACGTACGGCTGGGACATCGTCTGCCCCTCGCCGGCGGGGAGCGCCCGGTCGGCATAGGCCTCGTCGACCAGCCCGGAATCGTCCACGAACGCGTGCCGGGGCACCCTCCGGAACGCCTGGAGAATCTCCGGGTCCGCGATGCCGCGCGACTCGAGCTGCGTGCGGACCATCCACTGGCGCGCCGCCTCGAACGGGTCGGCCTCGTCGGATGGCTCGGCCGGCTCCGAGGGGCGTGACGCGGAGCTGCGGCGCTTCCAGAACATCGGTCAGTCCATGCGGTGAGCCGAACGCCAAACGACCGCGTCCGAGCTCATCGGTCCGCGGTCGTCGTTGGTTGCTGCGGTGCTGCCTCCGTGATCGGCGCTCGAGCCCCTACGAGGCCGAGGCCGCGCTGGCCGAGCGGGTGCGGCGGCCGTTGCGGGCGGCCGGGCGGGGTGCATCGGTCTCGCCGTCGGCAGGGTTGGACGCGTCGGTCGACTGCTCGGCGCTGCCGTTGTCGTACGTGCCAAGGGTGGCGGCGTCGAGCAGGTCGTTGAGCAGGCGATCCGCGCGCTCTCGCACCAGACGACGCGTCTCCTGACCGCTGCGCGGCGCGAGCAGGACACCGACCGCGAGCCCCAGGAAGAAGAAGCGAATCGCGATGCGAACGCGGCTGAACATGCGCATCAGACCTCGTGATGGATTGCGGTGGGGTGGGGCAAGAAGTGTACCACCCGGCCTTGGAGCGGCCGACCGCGGGGAGAAGCGGCGCTGATCCCGCTCAGCCGGACGAACCCGCGATTGCCTCGCGGATCCGCGCCTCGAGCGTGTCGAGGTCGAAAGGCTTGGTCAGCACGTGCATCCCCTCGAGGTCGTGCTCGCTGCTTGCCGCCGCGAGGCCCTGCGCGTCCGCGCTGCACAGGATCACCGGGACCGTTCGCATGGCGCGATGCCGCCGCAAGAGCTTCAGCAGCTCGACCCCGGTCAGCTGGTGCTGCCCCAGGGGCAGGCGAAGGTCGAGGATCAGCAGGTCAGGGCGTGTTGCGGCGACTGTCTCGATCGTGAGGTCGCGTCCGTCGAGTGTCGTGGGGTCGTGGCCCATGCCGGCGATGATGTCGCGCATGAGCGCGAGGATGTCCTCGTCGTCATCGACCACCGTGACCCGATGTCGTCTGGCCTCGGTCTCCATGGGTGACTCTTCCGCTCGGTTCGGCACCGTGGATGATCGGGTGGGCAAACCGCCGCTCGGGCTCGGGCGGTCCGTTTGGCGAGCCGGTCGCACCATATTGTACTTGGTGCACGCTGGCGCGCCACGTTTGGCGCATGAGAAAGGCCCGGTCGATTGACCGGGCCTTCGTCGTTGTCAGCGAACTGGTCGCGCGGGGCTATGCGGCCTCGACGCGGACGGCGCGATCGCCCTTCGGTCCGGTCTGGACCTCGAAGCTGACGCTCTCGCCACCAGTCAGGCGCTCGAAGTCGAGCGAGCTGGTGAGGCCGTCCTTGTGGAAGAAGTACTCCTTGCCGTCTTCGCCGGTGATGAAGCCGAAGCCACGGTCGGAGATGACCTTCTTGACAGTGCCTGTGGTCATGGGATGCAAACTCTCTCTCTTCTCGAACAAACGTACGCCCACGGGGCCGGTTCGAGAAGAACCAACGACCAAGCGGAGTCCACCCGGCGGTCGGGTGGAGGCTGTCATGGTACCACTGATCCCGTCAGGCGCCCGCATCGTGCCCCGGCTGGAGGCAGGCAGCGGCCTACTCGACGTCGATCGCCGGCTCCGGATCCTCGGTCTGTGTCGAGCCGGGATAGCCCCATGCGTAGCGTTCCTTCATCGCCTCGAGTGCTCGCAGCACGTCGGCTCGTGACCGGCTCAGGTCGCTCTGCATCTGCCGCGCGCCGGGCCGGTCGCCCTCCGGCCGATCAAGCTCGCTGGTGATGGTCGAGCGCACTCGCCCGTACGCCTGAACGGCGTCGTTCGCGATGCGCGTCACCTGGTTCGTGGTCTCCCGCAGCATCCGCATGCGCTCGCCCGGTCGCTCCTCGCTGCCGAGCTGCCGATCCAGCGCCGCGCTGAGCTCCGCGATCGATCCGCTTGCGTCGCGCACGAGGTCCATGTCGGCGCGACGGCGGCCGAGCCGGGTCGAGAGAGGATGCGGCCGCGCCACGCCTATTCTCCCAGCCCGTATTCGCGGATCTTCGCGTACAGGAGGCGACGGTAGATGCCCAGGTCCTCGGCCGCCTTGCTGCGATTTCCTCCGGCGCGCTCAAGGGCCTCGCTGATGAGCCGCTTCTCGAGCTCGGCCACGGCACCCTTGAACGACTCGTGGCGGCCATTGCCAGCGTGGGCACCGTTGCCGGCTTCATCGGTGACGTGACCGTTTGCGCTCGCAGCGGCGGTGACATCGGGCTCAGGCGCGTCTGCCCCAGGGGGAGCGCCGGCCTTGCGTGCGGCGAGACGCGCGCGATCGCGTGCCTCCTGCGTGTCACCGAACGGGAGGTGGTCCGGGGTGATCAGGTTGCCGCGCGACAGGACGACGGCTCGCTCGATCGCATTCTCCAGCTCGCGCACATTGCCCGGCCAGTCGTACGCGGTCAGGTGCTCGAGCGCCTCCTCGGAGATGGTCGTGGGGATCGCTCCGGGCGTGTGGCGGAACTTCACGAGGAAGTGCTCGACCAGGAGCGGGATGTCGTCCTTGCGCTCCCGAAGCGGCGGCATGTGGATGTGGATGACGTTCAGCCGGTAGTAGAGATCCTCGCGAAATCGGCTCTTCTCTACCTCGATCGCCAGGTTGCGGTTCGTGGCGGTGATGACACGAAGGTCGACCTTGATCGGGGTGTTGGAGCCGATGCGCTCGAATTCGCGCTCCTGGAGGATGCGCAGCAGCTTCGTCTGCGTGCCGAGGGTCATCTCGCCGATCTCGTCGAGGAAGATCGTGCCCTTGTTCGCCATCTCGAAGCGGCCCTTGCGCATGGCCATGGCGCCGGTGAAGCTGCCCTTCTCGTGGCCGAAGAGCTCGGTCTCCAGCAGCGATTCCGGCAGCGCGGCGCAGCTGACCTTGACGAGCGGATACGGGTTGCGCTTGCTGGCCCGATGCAGCGCCTCCGCCACCAGCTCCTTGCCGGTCCCGGACTCGCCGGTGATCAGCACGGTCGCATCCGAGTTCGCCACCTTGCCGATGAGCTTGTAGACCTCCTGCATCGGGCGTGAGTTGCCGACGATGCGCTCGCGCTCAGCGGCGCTCTTGCCCAGCTCGAGGCGCAGCGCGCTCACCTCGTTCGCCATCTCCTGGTGCTCGAAGACGCGCTTCAGCGTGGCGAGCAGCTCGTCGATCTCGAAGGGCTTGGTGACGTAGTCGTACGCGCCCTGCTCCATGGCCTTGATCGCGATGGAGCTGCCGCCGAAGGCGGTCATCATGATGACCTCGAGCTCGCTGTGCTTCTGCTTCAGCTGCTTGAGGATCGCGAGCCCGTCGGCATCGGGCAGCTTCACGTCCATCATCACCAGGTCCGGACGCCGCTTCTCGATCTCAGCGATGGCGGCGGCGCCGGTTGTCGCGGGGCGAACCTTGTACTCCGCTTCGAGCAGGTCGGTCAGCAGGGATCGAATGTCCGCATCGTCGTCGACGATCAGGATGGACCGGCGGTCAGCCAATCGACGCTTCTCCTTGGGTGCTCGGGGCGCTCGCATGCGCGTGATCCGCCGTGCGGCCGCGCGCGAGCGGGCTCAGAAGTATACCGCAGATCGTCCGCTAAGCGTACAAGCGGGGGTTGGCGCCGGCGTGTCGGACGACGGGCGCCACGGGCGCCACGGGCGCCACGGGCGCCACGGGGGCCACGGGCGGCCGGAGTTTCTTGCGTTTACCAGTGGGGCTGGTGATACGCAGAACCGCGCCGCGTGGATGGCCCGACGCCCGCCGCGCTCACGCTCGGCGCGGGGCGGCCGCGGCGGCGGATGGCGGCGGAGGGCGGCGAGTTTCGGCTTATTACCAGCCAGGCTGGTAAGGGGCGGAACCTCGGGCTACTCGGCCAGCACGCTCGCTGAAGGAAGCGGCTCGAGCGAGAAGGAAGGGACGGGAGCGGGTGTGGGTTCGGGGATGAGGCGGCTCGGCAGCCCGGCCCACGCCAGCAGCAGGATCAGGACGAAGATCGCCACCACCGCCAGGACCCACGGCCGGGCGATCCGATCGTCGCGCGGCGGCAGGCTGCCGCGGTAGCCGACCTCGCGCGCCGGACCCGCTGGGGCCGCCTTCGTGGCTGCTGGCTTCGCCGGTGAAGGCTTCGGGCCTGGAGCGGCGGTCGGGGCC
The DNA here is from genome assembly GCA_036743735.1 of Chloroflexota bacterium. Lineage (GTDB taxonomy): Bacteria > Chloroflexota > Limnocylindria > QHBO01 > QHBO01 > JBDTNK01. The sequence continues at coordinate 8,427 of DAINOY010000009.1, read as the reverse complement.
ACTGGTTCTGGCTCGAGCTCCTCCTCGGCGGCGTCGAGCGGCTCGATGAGGTCGTCCTCGGCGGCGTCCGGCGCCTCGATGAGCTCCTCCTCGGCGGCGTCCGGCGCTTGCTCGAGGACGCCCTCGTCCACCGGCTCCGCAGCGGTCGCGTCCGCGGACTCCGGGGCAGCCTCCTCGACCTCCTCGTCGTCGCTCGGCGGCCGTTCGTTCGTCATGTAGGTTCGCGTCTCCTGCCGGGATCCATCCGCTCGATCGTGTCGCGTGTCTGGCTCGCGGCCTCATGCACCTGTCGCTCGAGAGCCGCAATCCGCTGCCTCGCTGTCGCGACGCGCGTCCGCTCTTGCCGGATCGCGACGACGCCGCTCACCCCGAGCGTCCAGGCCAGGAGGCCGAGCGAGACGACCACGCCCACCGCCACGATGACGACGGCGATGTCGAACGCTCCCACGGCGGGCCGAAGGGTAGCACGCCACGCGCCCGCCCAGCGGTTGGGACGCGAAGCTCAGCGGGCGTCGCGCATCGCCGGCACCAGGAGCCCGGCCAGGCCCGCCAGGGTGCACGCTCCGCCGGCGATCACGAACACCGTGGACGGGCCGACGACCGAGGCCAGCCAGCCCGAGACCGCCATCGAGGTGGCGATGGAGCTGAAGACGAGCGACTGGCGGGTCGAGATGACGCGACCCATCAGTCGTTGCGGGGTGCGCTCCTGGAAGAGGGTGATCGACGGGATGAGGAAGAGCATGTTCATGGCGCCGATCACGAAGTACAGGACGAGCGCCAGCACGGTGTCGTCCACGAATCCGACGGCCATCATGGCCAGGCCGATCCCGGCGTAGCCGGCGATGATCATCGGTCCCTTGCGGAAGCGGGAGGCGACCGCGCCGATCAGGAGTCCGCCGACGACGCTGCCGAGCCCGACCGATGCCATGAGGAAGCCATACACCTGGAGGTAGTCCGCGCTGCCCGGCTCGAGCACGTGCTGCGCGTAGAGGATGCTCACGACGACCTCCGCGCCCACGACGAGCTGCGCGACCATGCTCACCAGGGTGTTGGCGAAGAGCTCGGTCTGGCGACGAAGGAACTGCCAGCCGTCGACGATGTCGCGCCAGACGTCGTGCACCTTCATCGGTCCGGTTGCCTGTTCGGGGTCGTGCGGAATGACCATGAGCACGATGAGGAGCGCCGAGATGAGGTAGGTCCCGGCGTCGAGGACGAACGCGGTCCCGATGATCCCGGACAGCGCGGCCACGATGACCCCGGCAATCGGATAGCCGATGAGATCGGCACCGGTCTCGGACACGGTCGTCGCCGAATTGGCGGTCACGAGCTCGTCCTCGTCCACGACGAGTGGCAGGACGGCGGTCTTCGCCGGGCGGAAGAGGAGGCTGACGGTGGCCAGCGCGAAGGCGATGAGGTAGACGAGCACGATGCTCACCTCGATCGCGAACGGGACGGCCAGCACCAGGGCTGCCCGGGCAATGTCGGAGGCGACCATGGTGCGCTTGCGGTCCCATCGGTCCACGAGGGCGCCAGCCAGCGGGCCGAGCACGACGTTGGGGACGGCCGTCGCGGCGAAGGTGATGCCGACCTCGATCTCCGAGCCGGGGCCGCGGCTGGCCACGATCCCGGCCAGCGCCACCTGGTGGATCCGGTCGCCGAAGAAGCTGATCGCCTGCCCGATCCAGAGCAGCACGAAATTGCGGTTGCGAGCGAGTCGCAGATAGGGCGACTGGCGCCTGACCTGTCGCTGAGCCTCGGGCACCATTGACTCGGGCACCGGAATCGCCGGACCGATGCCGCCCGGCGCCGTGCCGGCCAGCGTGCCCGCATACGCCACCCCGGCGTTCATGCTCGAGACACCCGCCGCGCTGAGGCCGCTCGTCGTGAACTCCGCGCGGCGCAGCGGGGCATCGGGACGCGTCATGGACAGGACGATCGTGGCGAAGATGCCGAGCGCCAGCAGGACGTCGCCGACGCTGACGACGTCGCGGATGAGCGGCAGTGGGATCGGGATGACGTCGCCCAGGAGCCCGCCGCGGCGCACGAACTCAGCGACGGTGTCGGCCTGGAGGACGAAGTGGAAGCCGTCGCGCGCAACATCGGCGACGCTGAAGCCCGCCGCCTCCAGGGCGCCAGACCAGATCGGCATGCGGCCGCCGTTGAGGAGGATCGCGGCAGCGTTCGTGACGATGCCGATTGCCGCGATCTGGAGACCCGGCAGCTCACGGTTTCCCCACAGCCAGGCGAAGAGGATTCCGTAGGTGAAGATGAGCAGCGCTTCGCCCGTCAGCGTGTTGCCGAAGCCCTGCAGCCCTCCGGTAAGCGCCAGGATTCGGAAGGCCAGCGCCAGTCCGAGCAGCGGCAGCCAGCGCAGATTGAGCTGCGCGAGGCGGGGGAATCCCCCTCCGAGGAGTGCGCCGACCAGCAGCGCAAGGAGGATGGCGCTAAGAAACATCGTCCGAGGCGAGCCGGCGCCTCGTGCTCTGTGGAGGCTGCGGCGCTCGGTCGGCTCGCAGGGGCTCGGCTGACGTGTTCGTGGTCAGACCGTAGGCGGGTTGCGGGTTCTGACCTGCCTCGGGCGCCTGCTGGCGCCGGCGATCGGCCTCGTCCTGGCCCTGCTGCATCACTGGGAAGTCGTCATCGTCCCGCGGCGGCACCGGATCCAGGATGCTCCGATCGAGCCCCACGAGGACCGGCACGATGTCGGCGTCGAATTGGATGCCGGCGTACTTCTCCAGCTCGGCGACGGCCTGCTCGTGGGTGAGCGGCTGCTTGCGGTAGGGCCGCGAGGCGGTCATGGCCTCGTATGCGTCGGCGATCGTCATGATCCGGGCACCAAGCGGGATGTCGAGTGCCTCGAGGCCCGATGGATATCCCGAGCCGTTGATCCACTCGTGGTGCGCGCGGATGAGCGGCGCTTCGGCCGCAAGCTGGGTCGCCGGCTCGACGATCTCCGCCCCGATGGCTGGGTGCTGATTCATGATCATCCGCTCCTCGCGATCGAGCGGCCCTTCCTTGAGCAGGATGTTGTCGCGGATGCCGATCTTCCCGATGTCGTGCAGCAGGCCGGCCCATTCGATCTGCTCGGCGAGTTGTTCGGGCAGCCGCATCACCCTGGCCATGGCGCCGGAGATGCGGCTGACGCGTCCGGAATGGTTGCGGGTGTATCGGTCGCGGGCGTCGACGGCAGTGGCGAGGGCGAGGATGGTCTGCTCGAACATCTCGCGCGTCTCGACGTAGCGGTGGTATGCGATCCGCGTGGTGAAGAGCGGGACCACGAACAGCGGAGTCGCCCACCAGCCCACCCCGTTCGGCAGCTGGAAGATCTGCGCCATGAGCCAGGCGAGGGGCGCGAGACCGATGAGGCTGACGGCCACGCCGCGGAGATCCTGCACCCAAACGGTGCGCATGGGCGTGCCAGTTCGCACGCTCACCGCCGCGACGGCGAGCGTCCAGTTGACGAGGTAGAAGACGGCGCTCGCAACAAGCAGCCCAAGGAAGCTAACGAGCCCAGCGAACGACGGCGCAATTCGGTCAAGCGGGGGCAGTACGAGCTCGTGCGCAACAGAGCCCAAGATGGCGGCGGCGGCAATCGCTGCGTGGTTGAACAGGGTCCCGTACCAGGGAATCTGTCTGCGCACCTCTCTGCTGTCCGTCGAGCCAATCGCAGCAACCACCGCTGCGGCGACGGGGCCACCTAGCGCCAATGCTGCCAAGGTCGGAGCAGCGGTGACTGAGACGACCGTCCCCCGCGGGAGTCGTACGGGCATGGCGCTTCCGACCAGCGCGAGCAGCGTCCAGAAGACGAGCCCAGGAATACCCGCGATCTCAGGTCGGAGCGGGAAAACAAGAGCAACCGCCGCGGTCAGAACGACCGCGGCGGCTACTGTGGCGAGGACGAGGCGGCGGACGCTAGGGGTCACCGAATGCCTTACCTCATTCGATGTCGAGGAAGGCTCGGCAGTCTAGCACGCGCAACCTACCAGCCTTTGAAGCTTGCTCCTCCAGCGAGCGCGAGAGTGACAAGCGCTCCGAGACTGGCCAGCGATGCGATCACAGTTGACAACTTCTTGCGCATGCTGGTCCTCTCGTCCGGGCTACCAGCCCTTAACGGCAGATCGAGCCATCAGAAGGTGCCCTCTTCTGTAGCAGACTGTACACAACCGACTATCCAAGCGAGGATGGTCGGTTGCACTACACGCTCCCCAGACGGTCCAAGTGCCCACATTCAACCGTCGGATCGAAGCTTCCGGACTATTCGGCTCGGTAGAGCGATCGGAGTACCAAAGTACTACCGCGTCAGTACCTTAGCCCCAACGCGACTCGCAGTCAATATGCAATCCGGGGCTTTGCGGACGTCGGTCATCTTCTACTGGATTGACGCTCCGAGCCGATGCGCCAGCGCCCGCAGCTCTTCGCCCGGCTCATCCCCAAGATCACGAGTCAGCGACACGAGGAAGCGCTCCAAATGCGTTCGCGCCGCGACGCGCCGCCCGGTGACCGCCAGCTGGGTCGCGAGAGCGATATTTGCTGTCTCATCGTAGGGGTCCATGGACACCAACACGGCAGCGGCGTGAGCTGCGAGCAGCGGATTCTGCGCTGCATACCTCCCCTCTGCGATAGGCAACAGCGCGCGCCGAATTTCCTCCATGACTGCCAACTGCTTGCTGCTTGCCCAGTCCTCATAACGCAGTTCAGGAAGGAATTCGCCCTTCGCGAGCTGGACGATTGCGCTAGCGGCGTCCGCGCCATCGCCAGCGGAACGTGCTCCAGAGTGGAGTTTGGTGGAGAGCCGCCTCAGCTCTGATACATCCGTTCGGACTAGCTCGGGATCCAGTCTGACGCTCTCGGAATCGGCGATGAGATACGTCGGGCTTTCGCCCTCGGCGTAGCCCGGGTCAAGGAATCGCCGAAGCTTGTAGACGGACTGATTCAGGTTGTTTATCGCGGCGGCCGGATCGGAGTCGGGCCATAGCGCGTCCATGATGCTGTCACGCGATACGCCAGTGTCCAAGTGCGCTGCGAGCAGACCCAGTAGGCCGCGTATCCGTGTTCGCGTGACGCCATACGGTGGCGATTCCCAGCCACCTTTATGGATTGTCAACGTGCCGAGCGTTCGGATGAACAATCGCGGGGCCTGTGACCGGATTAGCCGCTTCCGGACGTCGTCAACGTCGCGCCCCTTAATACCTCGCAAGAGTTCGATGGAAGATCGGTCAGAGATCTCGACAACCGCCGCCAGGGTGGCCCGGCGGTCTTCACCTTCGGTCAGCGCGACGAGCCGCGCCAAGGGGGCGCGCCATGCTGCTGGATCGGCGCGCGCGATGCCCGTCGCCAGTGCAGGAAACTCCGGGACTGTAGCCATGCTTTCAAAGTGCATCGTGAGTCGCCGCGTCCACCACTTGAGTGGTCGCCAAGCGTCCAGCTCGTAGACTCGTTTCAGCGCCGCCACTGTCTTGGCCGCGCTGGTCTTTGTTGCATGGTCGAGCGCGAGTACGCCTTGCACCAGCTCGTGCGTAGCGCTGGCCACCGGCCACGCCGAAGCGGCCTCGTCGGTGATCCCGAAGCCTGTAAGGCAGGTGCCACCGCACTTGGCCGATCCGAAGTGGCTTCCCACGGAGAGCGCGGTCATGACGGGCACGGTGTATCGAACGTCATGAGGTATCGAAGCAAGGGCAGCGGTCGCCCGGTCGATCTCCGCTGGTTTGGCGTCGGAGACAGCCAATGCGCCAACAAGGGCACTAAGGACGACCTCCCTTAGCTGTCCCTCGCTCGCGGGTTCGGCGACCACCCGCCATAGAAGGCCCATGGCCTCATCGAACTCGCCGCGTGCCATCAAGGCATTTGCTAACCCGAACTCTGCCGTGGCCAATGGCAGTGGCCACGGCTTGGTTCGTCTCATGCCTTCTCGCGCCCGCTCCTCAGCGATCGTGACTTCACCGAGAGCCAATAGCGAAAGCACCAGCTCACAGTTGTCTGCAAACGGGCTGGTGGCGGCGTCATCCCAGATGGATCTCGCCTTCTCGAGCGCCTCCAGGCTGCCTCGATGATTGCCAGACTCACGGGTCAGGACGCCGTAGTTGTGATACGCAATCGCCGCGTAATGGTGAAGCTGCAGGGCTTCGGCTTCGTGCGCAATCTCAAGGCAGGTCCGGGCCGAAGCCTCAGGCCCGTCCTCCCAGGTTCTCGCTAGGGCGAGATTGCCGCGCAACCTCATGCGGACAGCAGTCGCCTTCTCCGGCACCAAGCGGAATCCATCTGTGGCAATCGCAACCGAAAGGGCGGACTCACCGTGATGGAGGTACAGCGAGCTTAGGTTCACGCAGGCGGTCGCCTCCATGAGGTTGTCGCCCTTGCGCGCGAAGTAGGTCCGCGCGCGGTTCAGTGCCTCGAGGGCCTGCCTGTACTCGCCCCGCATCGATAGCGCCTGCCCGTGGAGCAGCGAGAGCCTGGCGTTCTCACGGATCGTGCGTGCCGGCAGCTCCTGGAGCCACTCGTCGACCATCCCGAGGTGGCCCTCGGCAACGACATCCTCGCCGTGGCGCGCGATCAATCGGGCCGCCTGGCGCTGAAGGCCCGCCTTCAGGTAGTGGTGGATCGCCTGGGGCCACTCGGCGCTCGTCTCGTAGTAGCTCGCCGCGTGGATATGAAGGCCGGTGATCTCGGCCTCGCCGCGGTCGCGAGCCAGGCGCTTCTCGAGGAAGTCGCGGAACAGGTTGTGATACCGATACCGCTTCTCGTCGACCCGGTACGTGAACAGGCCGCGTTGCTCCAGATCGTCGAGCTCGCGTGCGCCGTCGTGGACACCGGTGAGACGCTCGGCCAGGTCCGGGGTGATCTGCATGAGGATCGACGTCGACAGCAGGAAGTTGCGCGATTCCTCGCTCAACTGATCGAGCACCTCCTCCGCGAGGAAGTCGAAGAGGTCACTGTCCGATGCCTCGGCGCTGATCGACTCGATGAACTGCCGCCGCTCCTCGGGCGTCTTGCGTTCGCGGAGCGAGACCTCGACCAGTTGGAGACTTGCCGCCCAGCCCTCGGTGCGTCGCTCCAGCTCCGCGACCTCTCCTGGAGCGAGCGGGTCCCGGTAGATGTCGCGGAACAGCTCCTCGATCTCGCGGTCGTTGAAGCGGAGCGCGTTCGTCCGCAGCTCCGCGTAGCCACCGTGCGTCTTGAAGCGCGCAAATTGAAGCTGCGGCTTGGCGCGAGAGGCGAAGACGAAGCGGCAGGTCGGTGGCGCGTCGCGGATGATCTGGTTCCAGAGGCCGCGAACCTCGGTCACGCTGGCGACGTACTGCCAGTCGTCGATGATGAAGGTGCACGGCTCCGTGAGATATCGGTACATCTCCGAGACCAGGTAGGCGGCCACGCCTGGGCGGCTCGTGCCGGGCCCGCCCATCTGGCGCAGCATGCTCGTGGTCTTTCGGCCGAATCCCTCGTGCCGCTGCGCGATCGCCTGGATCATGTAGGTGATGTGCAGCGACCAATCGCGGTCGGACCGATCGAGCTTGTACCAGTAGCACGGAAACTCGACCTCGCGCTCCCACTGCCACAGCAGCGTCGTCTTGCCGTAGCCGGCATCCGCCGCGAGCACGATGGCGCGGCAGGTGGCGCGCTCGTTGAGCCAGTCCAAGAGCCGCGCACGGCGCAGCGTGGGAGTGACGTAGCGCGGCGACGTGACCTTGTTGAAGACGATCGGGAACGAGCTCTCGAGCGGTTCCACCGACCTCGCGCACCCCTCTCTCCGGTCAGGGCGCGCAGCATATGACACGGCCACTTACTCGCCAATTACCGATCGGGTATCGTCCGCTGCGTGAGGGCGTTCATCGGCCTGGGAGGCAACATCGGTGATGCACGCGCAGCGTTCGGGTCGGCGGTGGCCGAGCTGCGGGCGCTGGGCGCCGTCGGCGCCGTCTCATCCCTCTATGTGAGCGAGCCCCGCGAGAATCGGGATCAGCCCGAGTTCACGAATGCCGCCGTCGAGCTGGAGACGGAGCTCGATCCCGGCGCCCTCCTCCTCGAGCTGAAGGGCATCGAGCTGCGGCTTGGCCGGGATCCGCACGGCCGGCGCTGGGGTCCACGCATCATCGATCTCGACATCCTGGCCTTCGACGGCCGATGCGTCGAGGATCCCGAGCTCGACCTCATCGTCCCGCACCCGCGTTTGCCGCAGCGCCGCTTCGTCTTGGAGCCGCTGGCCGAGCTCGATCCGGACCTCAAGCCGTGGCGGAACTGCTCCGACCTGCGCCACGAGGTGACTGTCGGGGATCTGCTCCCGTCCGTCGCGGAGCAAAAGGTCCGGCGCGTGGGCGGGGCGGAATGGGCGGATCCTCGGCCGACGTGACGGGTGCGTTCGGGTTGCGACTCGCCCGAATTCATGCCAGCTGCGCATTACGCGTGGTCTTCGCCCGCGAACCGCACCGATTC